>DQSS01000100.1 GCA_015663165.1 Arcobacter sp.
AGTGTTTCATTGCTTAAATGACTTATAAGCTCTTCTGTTAAATTGTTAAAGTTACTTTTTGTATCTCTCATATCTATGCCAGTTGAACCTAATTGACTTAATAAAATAAGTTGATTCCATACTTACTTATATCTGTCAATTCATTTTGAAAGTCGTTTACATTATCCATGTATTTTGATAGTTCTTGCATATATCTTCCTATTGTTATCTTTATATCTACCTAGTATGTTTATTTTATTTTAGGAACAAATATTTTTTGTACTAGATAGATATAAAGATAAAAGAATTTAATCTTTTATCTTTAAGCTGCTAGATTCTACCACCTGCTGAAACTCCCCAAGTAGTTCTCCATCTTGTTTTAACGGCACTAAGTCCTACAAGAGCAACTATAACA
Organism: Arcobacter sp.; assembly: GCA_015663165.1. Taxonomy (GTDB): domain Bacteria; phylum Campylobacterota; class Campylobacteria; order Campylobacterales; family Arcobacteraceae; genus CAIJNA01. Next base: position 395 of record DQSS01000100.1, read on the forward strand.
ACTGCTGCAAATATCATAAATCCTTCAGTATATCCACCGAATGTTCCTTGAGACCATCCTAGTGTTTTGATTAAGGCTGTTCCACCTAATCCACCAGCACATCCTACAAGTCCAGTCATGATACCAATATCTTTACCAAATCTTTGAGGAACTAATTGGAACACTGAACCATTAGCCATACCAAGGTTTGCCATGATTAAGAATAATACAAATATAGCTACAAAGAAAGGTAATTTAACAGTTGCTGTTAATGCAACCATTGCAAAAACCATACCATAGAAGAAGTAAAGTGCTTTAACTCCACCAATCTTATCAGCGATACTACCACCAAACGGTCTTAATATTGCCCCTGCAAATATACATAAAGCTCCAAAATATCCAGCTATTACTTTAACATTTGATTCATCTAATACATCTAGTCCAAATGCTGCCATATCTACAGAATATGTATTCATAAGATAAACTTTCATATATCCAGCAAATCCTACAAATCCACCAAAAGAAATAGCATAAAATAATGAGAACCACCATGTATCTTTATCTTTAAGTAATTTTCCATAATCTTTAAGTTTTTTAGGTCTAGCTGTATATACATCTGCTGGTGCATCTTTAGCAATAAAAGCATAAGCAATAAATGTAACAATAGCCATAACTGCACCTACTAAGAATACTGATTCCCATCCCCAAAGCTCAGCAATTTTAGGAGCAAATAAGAAGTCAATAACAACACCAATATTACCAGCACCTGCTATTCCCATAACTATACCTTGAGATTTTGGTGGATACCATTGACCAGCTTGTGGTAAAGCAACAGCAAACGAAGCTCCAGCAAATCCAAGTCCAAGTGCAACTACAAGTAATGCATCATAAGTAATAGTGCTTCCCATTACGTATGCACTTAATAGTGCTGCAATTACAATTAACTGTGATACAAGAGCTGTTTTTTTAGCTCCAAACTTATCAACACCAAAACCAAGTACAATTCTTAAAATTGCTCCACTTAATATAGGAAGTGAAAGTAATGTTGCTTTTTGACCAGCTGTCATTATGAAACCTGTTAAAGCTAATGCTTCACCTATTTCTGTACTTAACGGTCCTAACATTGTCCAAACCATAAAACTCATATCGAAGTATAAAAAAGCCATCCACAATGTTGGTGTATGTCCTTGTCCTTTTAAATCTCTAAATCCTGCCATTTTTTCCCTTTTATTAGTAACTATTTGTTATTTGATAAGCGAAGTATATCACAAAAAGTATAGTTAAAGATACAGTCAGTTGTATATTTATTATACACATATAGATTGCCATGTTTTAGGACTATATTTGAATATGACTTTTACTAATAGCATTTAATAGGAGTTATGATTGTATATTTTATATACATAAGGATAATCTTTTAATGGGATTTTTACACTATAATAAGAAATATAAAAGGATTAGACAATGAATATAGATGATATGATAAAAGGAAACAAAAAATTTCAAGAAATACACTTCCCTAAACTTGAAGGTAAATTTGATGATTTAGTAGTAAATGGACAAAAACCTAAAATACTATTTATAGGATGTAGTGATAGTAGAGTTGTACCTGATTTAATAGTAGATAGTAAACCAGGTGATATGTTTATCCTTAGAAATATCGGAAACTTTGTACCTCCTTATAGGAATGATAGTGATTTTCATAGCTCTAGTGCTGCAATTGAATATGCAGTTAGTGTATTAGGTGTTAAAGATATCATTATATGTGGACATTCTCATTGTGGTGCTTGTGCGGCATTATATGAAGATTTAAGTGGTGAACCACATTTAGTACATGTGAAAAAGTGGTTAGAGCTTGGACATAAAGCAAAAGAATATACACTTTTAGCAACTCCAAATAAAGATGATAAAGAACAAATCCTTAGAACAACTGAGCGAATATCTATAAAACATCAATTAGAAAATCTTCTTACATATCCAGAAATTTATAGAAAAGTAAAAGCTGGAGAGTTAGATATACATGGTTGGTACTATAAAATTGAAGATGGAAGTATTGAATACTATGATGGTGAATCGTGTGGATTTAAAACTTTAGGTGAATAATATGGAAGAAAATATGACTACCCCAATTGATAGCTTTATAAATCATAAGGCTGATACAGGAATGCAATGTGGAAATTATTCTATTGATGTACCTGAACTAAAAGAGGGGGAACAATATAGATTTCATTTTGATGCAACTGCTTGTGTTGGTTGTCATTGTTGTGAAGCTGCTTGTAATGAACAAAATAATAACTCTGCAGATGTAAAATGGAGAAGAGTAGGAGAGATGGAAGGTGGAACTTTCCCTGAAGTTTCACAACTATTTAATTCTATGTCTTGTAATCACTGTATTGACCCTGCATGTTTAAATGGCTGTCCTACTGAATCATATATAAAACTAGATAATGGTATAGTTTTTCATGATGATGATGTATGTATTGGATGTCAATACTGTACTTGGAATTGTCCTTATGAAGTACCTGTTATGAATTATGATAGAGGTATAGTTACAAAGTGTCATATGTGTGTAGATAAACTTGAAGTTGGCGAAACTCCTTCTTGTGTACAAGCTTGTCCAGCTGGTGCTATACAAATTGAAGTAGTACATAAAGATGAGTGGATAAAATACGATATGCAAAAAGAAGGTGTTGCTCCACATTTACCTGATACAAGTATCACTAAGCCAACTACAAGATACACTCTTCCTGAAAATATGCCAAAAGATGGATATAAACCAGCAGATGAACATATTACAAAACCAGCTCACAGTGAGTTGCCTTTAGTTTATATGACAGTTTTAACTCAAATGAGTGTTGGTGGATTTGTTGCATTGTTTATGGGTGAATTACTATCACTATTTGGATTCTCGAACCTTGCAACTGGAAACTATGTCTTAGCAGCTCTTATAATGTTGCCTGCACTTTTAGGTTTACCACTTTCTGCACTTCATTTAGGTCGTCCACTTTTAGCACATACTGCTATGAAAAACTGGAGAAAATCTTGGCTTAGTAGAGAAGCATTAGCTTTAGGTATATTTGCTGGTTTAGGAATAGGTGTAGTTGTAACATACTTTTTAGATATGACTATATTAAATAAACTTCTAATCTTAGGTGGCTTAGCATCAGGAGTATTTGGTATATATGCACAATCAATGATATACAGAATAAAAGCAAGACCATCATGGGATAGAGTATCAACGACAAAAAGATTTATAGGCTCAGGATACTTAGGTCTTATCTTAGTAAGTTTAGTTCTTAGTTTACAAGGATTTTCAAATAGCTCGATGGCGATTTTAAGTTTAACACTTCTTATGGCTTCATATCAAGTACTTGTAATATTTGAAGAAAAAACTTTTTACAAATATTTAAAAGAAGATGAAACAAATTTCTACCAATTAAATAAAACAAAATATTTATTAGAAAATAACTTTAAAAAACATATAACTATAAGATACAACACTCTAATAGTATTTGCAGTATTTTTACCTTTACTTGCTATATTATTTTTAGCAAATGGAAGTTTACTAAGTGCAAGTGTGATTTTATCTATTTCACTTATTGGATCAACATTTAGTGAGATTGTTGGAAGATATTTATTTTATGTTACGGTTGTACCTTTAGGACTTGCTGGAAATTTCTTTGCAGGAAACCAAAGAGGAAGAGACTATAAAGAGGAGTCACACTAATGTTAAAATCAATACTAAAGAAATTTATAAACAATGATATAAAAGAAGATAAGTATTCTTATAAAAAAGATATAAAATTTGGAATAATAGCCAAAGACAAAGCCCCAGATAAATGGGTAAAAAGTACTTGTGGATATTGTGGAGTTGGATGTGGGCTTTATATTGGTGTAAAAGATGGAAGACCTGTAAGAACAAAAGGCGATCCAGAACATTTTGTATCAAAAGGAACACTTTGTCCAAAAGGTTTAACAGAACATGAAATGGTAACTTCTGAAAATAGAGTATCAACTCCAATGATAAGAAAAAACAATATTTTAGAACCAGTAGAGTGGGATGAAGCATTTAAACATACAGCAGATAAGTTTAAAGATATTCAAGAAAAGTACGGAAAAGGTGCAGTTGCATGTATCTCAACTGGACAATTTTTAACTGAAGATTTTTATACATTAGGTAAATTTATGCAGTTAGGTTTAGAATCAAATAACTATGATGGAAATACAACTTTATGTATGGCAAGTGCAGTTATGGGATATAAACAAACTTTTGGTTCAGATGGTCCTCCTGCATCGTATGAAGATTTTTCTTATGCTGATGTTATCATGCTTATTGGTGCAAATATAGCAGACAATCATCCTATATTAAAACTACATATTGCTAAAAACAAAGCAACAACAGGAAAAAAACCCAAGATAATAGTTATAGATCCAAGGTTTTCAAAAACTGCGAATATGGCAGATATTTTTGTACCACTAGCACCAAGAAGTGACTTAGCACTTATGAATGGTCTTTGCTATATTATTTTAGAGCAAGGTTGGGAAGATACAAAATTTATAAAAAATAAGACAAGTGGATATAAAGAATTTAGAAAACATATTATGTCAAAGTACCCACCACAAGAAGTAGCAAATATAACTGGTCTTGATGTTAAAACTTTATATGAATTAGCAAAAGTATATGCAGGTGCCTCAAAAGCGCTTAGTGCTTGGACTATGGGTGTAAACCAATCTAGTATTGGTACAGATACAGTAAGTGCTATATGTAACCTTGCACTTATTACAGGAAATTTAGGAAAAAAAGGTGCTGCACCATTTTCAATAACTGGACAATGTAATGCAATGGGAACTAGAGAATTTGGATTTACTTCTTCAATTCCTGGATATAGAAACTTTGCAAATGTACAAGATAGAATTGACTTTGCAAATATAGTAAATGTACCTGTTGAACTTGTACCTAAAAAAAGAGGATATTCTTATCCACAAATTATTGAAGCAATTGAAAGAGATGAGATAAAAGCTTTATGGGTAACTGCAACAAATCCTCTTGTAAGTTTTCCGGACCAAAACCGTCTTAGAAAAGCACTTAAGAAGTTAGAAATACTTGTGGTGCAAGATGCGTTTATGTCTGAAACAGCAGAAACAGCAGATGTAATATTTTCTGCAGCCACATGGAGTGAAAAAGAGGGTACATATACAAATAGTGAAAGAAGATGTAACTATGCACAAAAAGCTGTTGAGCCTTTGGGAAAAACTATGAGTGATGCAAATATTGTTATAGAATTTTCAAAATATTTTCCTGGAAAATACGAACTTCTTTTTGAACACTTAAATTCAAGTGAAGATATATTTAATGAGATTAAAAAAGTAAGTAAAGGTCAGCTATGTGATTATAGTGGTATGAGCTATAACAAAATAGAAAAACTAGGTGGAATACAATGGCCTTGTAATGATACTTATCCTGAAGGTAAAAAAAGACTTTATACAAAAGATTTTGAGTGTAATACAGATGATGGAAAAGCAAAACTTTTAGCTTTAGACTGGCTACCTATGGCAGAATCTTGCAACAAAGATTTTCCATTAAACTTAAATACAGGAAGAACAGTAGAACAATGGCACACAAGAACAAAAACAAAAACGATTGACTTACTAAATGACCTAGCACCTGAAGCATGGGTAGAGATAAATCCACTTGATGCAAAAGAGTTAGAAGTAAAAAGTGGCGATAGAATAAAAATAGGAAATAGAAGAGGTGCTGTTGAAGAGCTTATGGTAAAAGTTACAGAAGTTGTAAGACAAGGTGATATCTTTGTACCGTTCCATTTTTCAGAGCAACTTATAAACAATCTTACTATTGCTGATTTTGATCCAAAATCATTTGAACCAAACTTCAAGCAATGTGCAGTTAATTTATATAGTGAAAAGCATCCAGAAGGATTGACTATGAAAGAAACTGATATTGCAGGTGAATTAGCGTATGAAGAAACAAAAGTAAGCCAAGAATTTAACTTAAAAGAAAAAACAAAAGAACAATCACAAAGTTCAATGGAGATGAAAGTATGAGTATAATCCAAGAAGCATTTGATGCAAGAAATAAAAAAATAAACAAAATAGAAAAACTAAAAGATATAAAAACTTCAGTACAAGCACTTGAAGAGTTAAAAGAATATGCAAAGCAAGGGTATGATTCTATTAAAGATGAAGATTTAGCATACTATTTTAAATGTTTTGGTCTTTTTGATAAAAGAAAAGAAAATGGTGAAAACCAGTTTATGATAAGAGTTAGAATTCCTGGTGGTCAGATAAGTTCAGCTCAAGCAAAAGTTTTAGGGGAAGTTTCAAGGGACTATTGTAAAGATAGCTTAGACTTAACTACAAGAATGCAAGTTGAAATAAGATATATAAAAATTGAAAATGTTCCAACAATCTTAGAAAAATTAAACAATGTTGGACTATCAACATATCAAACTGGTATAGATAACCTTAGAAATATTTTAACAGACCCACTTGATGGTGTTGCAAAAGATTGTGTTATTGAATCTATGCCAATACTAAAAGAACTTCAAGAAGTATTTTTCTTACAAGAAGAGTGGATAGGAAAGTTACCAAGAAAATTCAACACAGCAATTAGTGGAAGTAAATCAAACAGATGTAATATTTTAGGACATGATTGTTGTTTTTATCTAGCATCTAAAGATGGTGTTTATGGGTTTAATGTTGCACTTGGTGGAAAAGTTGGTGTGGTAGCTAGTGATGCTGATGTATTTTTAAAAGATAAAGAAGAAGTAAAAAGCTTTTTTACAGCTCTTATAAAAGTATTTAAAAAATATGGATTTAGAGATAATAGAAATAAAAATAGATTACATTTTCTAATAGAAGCTATTGGTATGGCTGAACTTATAAGTGAAGTTAAAAAAGAGGCAAAGCAAGACTTTTCTAGTGCTGGAGAAAATGAAGTAGATTCTTCTATGTTTAACTCTACTTTAGGTTATCAAGTGCAAAAAGATAAAACAAACTCTATACATAGTGTTGTAACTGCTGGAGTATTTTCTGGAACATCTATGATTGAAGCATCTATGCTTTGTTTAAAATACGGAAGTGGAGATATAAGAATAACTTACGAACAAAATATATTTATATTAGGGGTTAGTGAAGATAAAAAAGTTGAGTGTTTAAATAGTGATTTTTTCACAACTCACAAAAATATAAACACACCATATATAAATAATCTTATTACATGTATAGGTATAAAAAACTGCCAATATGGTATAATAGAAACTAAAGGTATCTCAAAAGAGATGTGTGAATATTTAGCCAAAGAAGTACCATTAAATAAAGATGAAGTTGTAAGATTATATTGGTCATCTTGTATCAAAGGTTGTGGAATAGACTCTTTAGGAGATATTGGTTTTCAAGGATCTAAGTTTAAAAATGAAGCAAAAGAGATGGTTCATGGTGTAAATATTACACTTGGTGGAAAGATGACAAGCCAAACGGAAGAGGGGAGACTTTTGTTTAAATCTATCTCAATAGAAGATGCAAAAATTAAAATGAAAAGTTTAATCACTATTTATAAAAATGAAAAACTAGAAAATGAAAGTTTTGAAAGCTTTGATACTAGAGTTTTAGAACACTTAAGTATAGAACAAATACAACAAAGGCTAATATGAATAATCAAACATTACCAATACTTCTTAAAAACCAAAAAATACTTTTAATAGGTGGAGGCAATGTTGCTTTACAAAAAGCACAAGTTTTAAGCCATAATAATATTGATTTTAAAATCATATCAAAAACACTAAACAAAGATATTTTACAAACAACATTAAATATTCAAAAAAAAGAATTTAAACTAAAAGATATAAAAGACTTTTATGTTATTATAGATGCTACAGGTGTAAGAAAAGTTGCAAAAAAACTTCTAAAATTTAAACAATCTCACAATATACTTTTAAATATTGTAGATGTTCCTAAACATTGTGACTTTTATTTTATGGCACTAACAAAAAATAAAGCACTTCAAATTGCAGTATCTAGTAATGGAGCAAGTCCAACTGTTGCGAAGTTTTTTAGAGATAAATGTGAAAATTTAATTCCAAAAGATATATCAAAATACTTAGAAAAAAAACAAAAGCAAAGAGATGAAGATATTATAAATGTTAAAAAAACAAAACAAGAACTTAATATTTTACAAACAAAAGTTTTTCTTGTAGGTTGTGGTATAGGTGACCCTGAACTTTTAACTATAAAAGCATTTAATATTATAAAAAGTGTTGATGTTGTACTTATCGACCATCTTATAAGTGAAGAGATAATTAAACTAATTCCTGCAAAAACTAAAAAAGTATTTGTAGGAAAAGAAAAAGGTTCTCACTCTAAAACACAAGAAGAGATAAATCAATTGATTCTAAAATATTCTAAAAAGTACAAAACAGTTGCAAGACTAAAAAGTGGTGATCCTTTTATATTTGGTAGGGGTAGTGAAGAATTACTTGAATTGGCAAAGTCAAATATCACTACAGAAGTAATACCAGGAATAAGTTCAGCAATATCAGCACCACTTCTAGCAAATATACCAATAACAGCAAGAGGATATGCAAGCTCTTTTACTGTAGTTTCTGCACACTTAAAAGGAAACAGTGTAAATCTTGACTGGATAGATATGCTAAAAAAAGAAAATCATACACTTGTAGTACTTATGGGACTAAGTAGAGTAAATGAAATAGTAAAAGAATCTAAAAGATTAAATATAAATCAAAACAAATCATGTGCAATAATCTCAAATGCAAGTAGAGAAAATCAACAAACTATAATCACAACATTAAAAAAACTACAAGAAGACTCTACAGATGCAGTACGCCCAGCAATTTTAGTTTTTGGTGATGTAGTTAAATTACACTAATTTATATAATAAACATTCAATTGTATATAAAGTATACAATTGAATGTGCCATTAAATATATATAACTGATATACTTCTATTATCTTTACTTATAATGAGTGAAAAAATAAAAAAATTAGAAGGAATTTAGATGAAAACTAAATTATTAGGGCTTTTAGCTTTACTTTTATCTCCTGTAATGTTATTTGCAAAAGATAAGTTAGACACAGGAGATACTGCTTGGATGATGGTATCAACAGCAGTAGTATTACTGATGACACCAGCAGGACTTGCACTATTTTATGGTGGAATGACAAGAGC
>DQSS01000264.1 GCA_015663165.1 Arcobacter sp.
ATGCGTATGCCTTTACTTGTACCTATATCTATAAGTGAAACTTGCATAGTGACTCCTTTTTTATAATTATAGTATAATTATGTTTTTGTGTCAATATTTTTTATTATGATAACTAACGATTTGAGTGGAATATTATAGTATTGCTATTTTTCTTTCAACCCCAATACTTTTAAGATTGTTTTAATAAGAAGTCCACCATATTTCGTCAGTACCATTAACTGAGTATCTTCCTTGTTAACTTCTGCTCTTTTATCCAATTCACTCAGAATAAACTTTTTTGCTTCATCATAAATCATTTGTGATATATCTTTTATAGGTAGATTTATGGTTTCGTCAGAAATATTCTCAATAACCTGCTCAAGAGTAGTAATTAACCCTTTAGGTAATGTAGGAAAATCATCCTCAAATACTTTTTCCAACTCCTTGTTATCTCTCCAGTCATTAAGTAATTTTCTTGCTTTATCCTTATCTGTAATTTTTGGTAATGCTTTTGCTGTAGCCATCGTAATAATTTCAATTAATTCTGTTTTTTGCTTAATATCAGCAGTATTAATAGTAATTTTATCTAAGATTTTTGATTGACTCTTCAATATACTTATAGTTTGATCATTTTTAATCTCTAAATTATCTATCTTATATAAAATATTCTCAAATGATTCACTTAATTCGAACTTTTTCTTTATAGCTCTGTACATACTTGCTACAACAGGGAGTGTGTCTGTTAATTTATGAGTTGCATCAAATAATTTATTATATTCTATTGCTAACCGATCGCATTGTTCCTCCTGTCCTCCTCTTAATGTCTTAACTTCAGGCTTTGTCATATGGTAAGCATATTGAAAAGTATCATTAAGACTATGATTATTTAAAACTTTATTTACACCACTTATGATATATTTGGGTAGATACTTCAGTTCAGAGGAATCCTCAAGTAATTGGTTAATAATACCTACGCCATCATTAATATCCTCTACTAAATGTAAATCAAGAAAAAGAATATCAGGACTAATCTCTTTAATCTTAATAATAAGGTTTTCAAGATCATCATATGAATTAATTTTTAAAGAAGTAATATTACCATCTTGTATTCTATCACTTCCATTCCGTCCTAATTTTAGTAGACCTTGTCTAATAGCACATAATTCAAGAGTATAATCTTCTACTATTATAATTTTAAGTTGCTGTAAATTCATTATTTATCCTTTATTAGAAATTCTACCCGGTGTGGACGTACATCTGTAAACATTATACCGATAAAATTGCCCTTGCCTACCATATACGCAAGTGGAGCATATATACTGATATTTGACACACAAATATTTAACATGTTTATTTCTAAATATTTCTGAATATTGTAAAGACCTATACCCGTACCACTATTAGTTGTAAAATGCCTATCGAATATTTTATCTATATTTTCACTTTTAATATAAGAGCCATTATTACGTACATAAATACCATTATTTGAGTATTCAATTTCAACATTTAGTAATTTTTTATCTTTATTTGATTTTAATGCATTAAACATAAGTTCAAATATAATAGTGTACAAATCAACTTCAATAAGCCTCCATACATGTTTTGCATTATCATTGTTTTGATATCTAAAATCATATTTTACACTTTTTAGGACATCGATATTATCCGTTAAGATTTCTTTAGCTCCTAAAATAGGCACCACCTCAAAAAAATCTTTTGCCGATCTAAGAAAATCATTACTAAAGTCTATATTAGACAAAGAATTTGCTTGCTTTTCTTCAATATATAGTGAGCCTATGGAAAAAATGTATTCTAATCCTATAGTATATTTTTGCACCTTATCTAAAATTTCTTCTATCTCATACCCGCAATTCTTCATGCCCTCAACATTTTTTGATATCTTTATATATCGACCATATGTATGACTAATACGTTCAAGTATTTCTTGTAATGCATCATATGACTTATTTTTTTCGTACTTACTCATAGTTTCCTGTATCACTCCATAAGAAAATCTCTCGTTTAAATACTCAACAAACTCATTTTGAATAGACAGAATATATTTAGAAAGTAATAAATGCAATTCTTGTGTGTACTTATCATATGTAACGACAAGTGTACCTATAGGCTTGTACCATAAGGTACTATTGTTTGCAACAAAAAAATTTTCGGAATATACATCTTCATCATACTTTTTATCTTCTTCGGAAACCTTATCTAGTTTTGAAAGATTAATATCTACGAGTTTAATAGCAGTAACAGGTAAAATTTCGTTGTTGGGAAGAATATATTCAGATATATACTTATTACTCCATGTATTATGTATGTGCTTTTTATGCTCAGAATTATCAGGATTGAAGATTTCATTTTTAAATTTAGAAAGATACCCCTTAGTTAAACCATAGATTATATCTTCCTTTTTTTTCAAAGGCTCACCATAGTCACCCATCACATTCACTAGCTTCATAGAAGATATATAATTTGCATATGTAGCATATGACAAGTTCGCATGTTGATTTACATAAACAGCGTGTATCCTTATCGTATAATCGTCAAGTGTATCTTGTAAAATTTCCCCTATCTGAGGTATAAGTATAGAAAAATCTTCATTTTTTTCAAATATCTTACGACATTTTTTTTGGAACACTGTAATTTCTTTATCATAATGGTTCTCAACTAGTAGTGCTTCTAAAAGTTTAGGATATCCTTCATCCTCATTATCCGTATCTTTTAATACTGATTCTATATTATTTTGTAAATATTGTGCCCTGTCTTTACTGTAGGATGCAACTCTTTTTGCTGCAAGCTGATAATACTCGACAAGAGATTGTTCTATTTTATTTTCATCCTTGACCTCATCTCTATCTTTTATTTTTTTGGAAGCCTCAAAATAATATTTAACATTATCTATATGTAAAATATAGTGAATATTTAAGTACGCTGCTGTCTTATGCAAAAAACTAAGGTAATGCATATTTACTTTAGAGTAAAAATGTTCTAGAAACAATTCATATTTATTTTTCACTTTACCATCTAAATTTTTTTGGGCAATAATAAAATTTTTCATTTTATCATGATCAAAATAATACTCAACTGCATCTTTTTCTTTAATGTATTGTCTAATATCCTCTATAAGCACAATAGTCAATATATATCTAATGGGGTAGTAATAAACCAATTTAGGAAAAGATAATGCTTTTAATAGAGCTATTCTACCTTCATACGTTCCTATCTCATCCAACAAATTAACATAAAAAATTTTTTCTTTAAAAGGTAGTTGTTTAATTTTTTTTCGTACTTTTACAATAAAATCACATTCAAAACTTCGATAATGGCTTAGTATTTTAGCTCTGTCATAATTTTCATCCTCATAGTCAAAATAAATACTGTCAAAATTTTCATAAACATAATCCACAGCATACATCTTTAAATATATTCTAAAGTCTTTAACATTAAAATCTTTTGTATCTTCAAAATCTATATTATTTGAATCTAATAAATTAAGTTTAACGATTCGCTCTGCTATCGCATAGCGGTTCATGTCTAAAGATGTTTGCTTTAAAATTTTCCCATACATATCACGAGTATCACACAAAAAGCAATCTTCTACCGATGTTTTAATAGGCTTTATTTCCATTTTTGAAAAACAATGTATATCTTTTTTATCTTTGCTTCGTAAATAGTTAATACACAGAGTTTCATCTACAACATCCATACGGTCAATCATAACAAATATTTTTTCAAAACCATCTACACCCAAATAACGCAGTAACGAATAAAAATATTCTAATGTAGATCCTGATGAAATTTCATCATCTATAAAATAAAAATTTTGCATAGAAGCATTTTGAATACTAACTTCAAGTTCATGAAAATTTTTGATACCTTTTTTCATATCAAGTTGAAAAATTTTTGCTTGACCATCAAAAAGTTCTTTATGTATCAATGATGTAAATTTATTCAATGTACAATGCATGGGGATAATGATAATCGCATTAGCAGGATTTTTAATCTTCTTCAACTCATGTCGTAAGAAATCAATAATCTTATCCTTATTATCATTGAAAAAATGAATACTTTTTGTATAGTATAGATAGTGATTATTACTTCCTCTCCTAATATGTCCAAAAGCAACCGTATTGTACCATTTAAGACTATCTACATTTTTTGCATTGACCAATGATTTAGGTCTATATGCATCAAAATATGTTTTTTCAAGTTTGAACTCATCATCCTTATCTATGCATAAAAGTGGTATTTCTGAATCAGGAGATTCGCATTTTTCACAAAACTTGTCAGTTAATTCTTCATATGATTTTAGTGGTATCTCTATATTAATAATAGATTTTTTTGCTTGATAATTACTAGGTGCTTGTTTTTCTAAATGTATTTGAATAATATTGTACCAGTGTGCAGAACAGTTAGCTAAGTAGCTAGCTATAAATTCTTTAATCTTTTTCCCTCCAAAAGACACAGCTGTAATAAGAACAAAAGCTGTTTCTGCTTCTCCATTATCAATTTCAACATTTTTTATAAATTTATTTATCTTATCATCATCGCCACTATCAAAATTGAAAACCTCATATTTTGAGTAAATATTTACTTTTTCATTTTCTAAGCTTTGAACTAAAAAAGCCATAAAGAGATTTAGATATTTACCAATGCCTATAAATGCTATCTTTTTACCATTTAATTTTCCATTACATAAAATAATCTTTTTTAGTTCAAAAGCAATTCTTCCAAAGTAGCTTGAATCTTGAAAAATAGTGTCAAACTTATAATACACATCAACATGAAATCCTTGTTTAGTATCAAAGTGGATTAATTTTTTACTTTTCTCTAGATGCTCCATAATAATTCTCTGAATAGATATGTTATCTAAAATATTATCATAATTATGTATCTGTTTACCTATAGTTTCAAAAGGGATAACCATGAAGTCATCACCAGTTTTAAAAAAGAATATTGAGTCTGCAGGAGTAGTTAAATCTTCTGATAGTTCAATGCGATTCAAACAATCTGTTTGTTGTCCATAGTGTTTATTCAATATTTTAGTAGATGTATAAAATTCATCTTTAGTCTTACCTCCAATAAACAAAATATCAAAAGATGTTTTATCCCAAAAAAGTATATTTCTTACCATATATGGAGTATCACTCCGTTCTTTATCCTCATCATTTGAGTATAATAAATATATCAAGGTTGCAAAATAGTCTTCAGAATCTTTTAAATTAATCCCTGTTACTAATATATCTTTTGTTTCATTTGCATACGCATCTATATAAATTTTTCTAATAAAATCTGAAATCGTCCCTTGTGTATATTGTTCATAGTTGTAAATGGCACATGTCTTTTTTCCAATTTTTTTGGACTCTGTTGTAAATTCTTTTATTCTTTGAACTATTTCATCTTCTTTATCACTAATGTTTTTATAGTCAGAATGACTTAGTACCATACTTGTTGCTTTAAGTCCCTTATACTTTGTATTAGGTATAGTAATAAATATATATGTTCCTTCAATATTTTGATATGTTTCTGTAATATCATTTACTTTTGTGCCATCTTTATTTAATATAACTTCATAAAATATATTTCCTTCATCAGTCTCTCTATACAGTCGGATATAGGCACTTCCCTCGGTATCTTTTATAATTTTGGCTAGAAGTGGCATACCAAAATGTAATATAACTCGTGGAATTTGATTACCATGAAACCAACCACCCTCACTAAACAAAGCTTCTAAAAAAGGTATGTCATTTTTACTGTCTTCTAGTTCTTCAATTGCTTGATTATAAAGACCGTCACCATCCAATCCCAGTTCATTAAAAGTATGGCTATCTGTTTCAAGCGTTTTTATATATGTATTCATTAAACCCGTATGAAAATTATCCATGATATGGAAATTAAAATTTCCATTATGGGTATCATAGTAAAAATTAAAATAACTATCTGCAAAAGATTTGTCATCGTACTGTGCATGACGTTTAATATTATCCACCATTTCAAAAAAAACATCTTTAAGAGGATTCAATAAAGTATCATCAAAGTTTTTAGGTTTTACATACTTAATAAAGTGCTTTCCAAAATTATCTCTTAGGTTCTCAATATTTTCCTCATTGTCAATCGTTAAAGATTTAAAAATATTCTTACGTTTATCAAAATCATCTTTATTGTCATTATAAAAATCTGAATCATAAAAGAAATTAGAAAAATTGGTTAATTTCACAATAGGTAAAAAAGTGCCACCATGAGACTCATTTAAAAACAAAGAATCTCTAGGTTTCTTGCTACAAAATAAATAAATAAGTTTTTTATATGATTTTTGATTTTCATCCAATGAAACAAGTCTTTTAACCCTGTCTGGAATTATTACAGCATAGCTATCTCTCAAATAATCTATATTTTTCTCTGTAATTTCCAATTTAAAATATGGTGAGTTGAAAAAAGGCAATAAGAATCTAAATACATAGTGCTGTCGAGGATCTTCACTCTTCTTTGTATATTCTTCAGGATGGTTAAACCCTAATATATCGATAACCAATGCTATATTATTTTCTATATATTTTTCATGTGTTAAAAGCACTAAAGAAAAGAACATTGGTGAGACAAACCGTACGTTATCATCAAAAATAATCGATACAAACTCATTATGTATGCTTGGGTCACTTCTGATACTCTTAAAATGTGTATTTATCTTGTATATTGTTTTAAAAATATTTTCATCTGTATTTATATCGTTATTTCTAATAATCAAAATTAATTCCTTTATCCCTAGAAAATATAGTCTACAAGAATTTCACTTAATATTATTCTTCAACAATATACAAATACAAACTCGCAACGCCATCAAAACCTCAGGATTTGAATTGGCAACATTTAGAAGTACTCTTGCAGGACAGTCAGGTCTTCTTCTGCCTTGTTCCCAGTTTCTTAGTGTTGCCACAAAGATGTTGAGAAGTTTTGCGAACTCATTTTGTGTCAAATGAAACTTTGCTCGTATTTGCTTTGCATCGGGTTCATATATGTAAAATGTACGGCTTGGTGTTGCTTTTTACCTAGTATCTGTTTTGCATCTTTTGTACTGTTTAATAACGCGTTAAATGTTTTATCATCCATGATTAATCCTCTAATGCAACTGCTTCTCAACATACACATCCAGTAAATTACGTATCATCTTTTGGTATTGTGTATGATGTTTTTTTGCTTCTGCTTTAAAGAAG
>DQSS01000297.1 GCA_015663165.1 Arcobacter sp.
ATCATCTTAACTCGTCCAGCTTCACCCATACTCTTTCTGTTATCGTCAGATAAACTCAACATCATTTCCATCTTATCAGCCAGGTCTTGAGCATTACGAACTTCACATAGGTATCCATTAACACCATCATCTACAACTTCTTTACAACCAACTACATCAGTAGTGATAATCGGTTTAGCCATACTTGCACTCTCTAGTAATGTTCTTGGTGTGCCTTCTCTATATGATGGCAAAACAACACAGTCAGATTTTTCTATATACTCCATAACATTATCTGTAACACCTAAATAGTTTACAGTATTTGCATCCACCCACTCTTGCATCTGTTCTTTAGAAATTGCAGTATTGTTAGAAGCATCAAGCGAACCTAATAGTTGAAACTCTACATTTTGATATTTATCTTTGAGTATATTTGCTGCTTTTATATATTCACCTATACCCTTATCCCATAACATACGAGCTATAAGTAAAAATCTAAAAGTGTTATCTTTATTTTTATGAATAATTGGTTTAAACTTATCAGTGTCTATACCACTTCCAGGTAACAAGTCACATAACCTTGCTTTGACTAAGTTGTTCTCTATAAACAGTTCTCTATCATCACTATTTTGAAAGAAAACTTTTGAAGATGATTTGAGAGAGTGTTTGTATAGCCATTTCACAACTCTGGTAACTAAACTCTCTTTTATAAAAACCGTTCCGAGTCCAGATATATTATTTATAGTTTTTATACCTAAAAAACTACAAGCGATATTTCCATAAATATTTGGCTTTATCGTATAGTTTAGAACTACATCAGGTTTTATCTTTTTGTATAATCTGTAAAAGCCTACTAATGTTTTTAAATCTTCTACAAGGTGTGTACCTTTATTGTTCATATAAACATCATGGTATTCAAACTCTTTTGATAACACATCACTATATTTATCGTAAGGAGCAACTAAAACTACTTCATAACCATTTTCTTTTAATGCTCTTGCTAAGTTAAGTCTGAAGTTGTAGATGTTCCATGATGTATTTAGTGAGATTATTATTCTATTTAACATTCAAAACCTTTTTATATTTATCTACAATAATATTAACTTCAAAGTCTTTCATTCTCTTTTTAGCATTACTAACATATTTATTTTTAATAGTATTATTTTCCATAAGTATAATTGCATTTACTAAACTCTTAATATTTCCTATTGGAACTAATATTCCATATTTAGCTTCTTCTATACCACTTTGTATTTGTATATTAGTATCTGTTTCAGGTGCTAAAATTTCTCTTGGTCCACTTTTGCAATCACTGGAAATTATTGGAAGATTACATATCATTGCCTCAATCAAAACATTTGGAAAACCCTCTCCATTATTTGAACTGAGTATATATAAATCACTTTTTGCCATATATTTATAAGGATTTAAAACTCTTCCTAAAAAATGAACTCTATCTTGCACATTTAATTTATTTGATAAAGCTTGAAGATAATTTTTTTTATACCCATCTCCTAAAAGAATTAGTTCATATTCATTAGATAGTTTAGTTAATGTTTCAATAATATAATCTTGCTGTTTAAATATTTCAAATCTACCGACAGAAATAATATATTTTTTATCACTTTTAAAATTAAAATCATCTACAATTTCATTTTTTAATTTTTTAATTTTTTCTATATCATAAGGATTATTCAGTACTATTATTTCATTTTTAAAATTATATAAAGACTGCATATCAAGTAACATTCCTTTTGATTTAGTAATAATTAAATTTGCTTTTGGATATAGAAATTTTATTAAAAATAAATTTATTTTTCCTACCAAACCTTCATTGTAGTATTTACTAATAGTACCTGTATTTACAATCTGTACATTATGTTTACTACCAAATATTTTTGCTAAAATATTTATATAATTTGATCGATATACATGACTTTGAATTTGTATTATCTCTGTATTTTTAATATACTTTTTTAATTTCCAAGCCAATATAGGAATAAACAATATTTTTTTTATTCCTTTTTCTTTTCCATTAAAATTTGTTAGATATGTAAGTTTAACTTCTTTTGGTATTTCATAAAAATTATTTTGCTCTAAACATATTAATTCAATTTTGTATTTTTGTTTTACCAGTTCAGATAAAAGAACAGATATAACTTTTTCTGCACCACCAGCAGCTAGAGAATTAGTTAAAAATACTATTTTCTTATTTTCCATTTATAGCCTTGTTTATCGCTTGTTCATAAGCCAAGTAGTTATCATCATAATTACAAACTTTCAGTAAATGTTTCCGTGCTTCTTTGCCTATTTTATTATCTTGATTATTTTCTATAACAAAATTTATTTTTTGAATTAAGCTTTCTTTGTCTCCAGCCTTTGCCAATCCACCAGTAACTCCATCAACAATAAGATCAAATCCACTACCAACAGCAGTAGTTGTAACTACTGGTATCTCTAAAGCCATAGCTTCATTTACAGTAAATCCCCAGCTTTCTATTTGTACATTTGCATCAAGCCTAAATCTAGTGGGAAGTACAAATATATCACAGTTTTTATAATAATATGGAGCTTCATTTGATAAACAACCTCCTAAAAAATGTATTCTATTTTTCAAATTTAAATTATTTACTAACTCTTCACATTCTTTTCTAAACTCTCCATCACCAACAATTATCAATTCATATTCATCTGATATATTTTCCATTGACTCTATTAGTATATCAAGACCCTTATACTTGACAATACGACCTAAGTACAATAATCTTTTTTTAGTAGTTACCGTATCTAACGCTTGTTTTATTTTAGTATCTAGTATCTTATCTTTTATATACTCTTTTGTATCAAGGGTAGTATTAAAAGCTATCTCTATTTTACTATCATCAAAGCTTAATTCATCTACATAAAACTCTTTAGCACGACTCCCTGCTGTTACTACACCATCAAGGCAATATTTAGATAAAAACTTTATATAAGGATATATCTTTTTATACTTATTTACTTCTATTGGATATTTCCATAGTTCATCAAAAAGTATTATCTTTTTTCCAAATATTTTCAAAATTGGAGCAAGTAAAAGATATGGCACTCCTGTAATATTTGAAAATATATATATTTTGTATCCTTGAAAAGGTAACTTAAACAATCCCCAAGAGAAGTTATCTATTGGAAAGCTATGAATTTCTTTTGCTTGTGTGTATTTTATATCTGTAGTTTTTAGTATTCGATTAACTTCTTCAAAAATATGATTATTACTTTTAGACATGTCTTCAGACCAAAAGAATTTTATATTGAGTTTTTTGGATAAGCATTCAAATATACCTACTCTATAAGTTCTTATAGCAGGATGTATATACAATATATTATTTTTTACATCCATTTTTCATACCACATTTCAAACATTAATAAAAACCATAATTTTTGAATATTTTCTTTGTTACCCATTAGATAGCTATCTCTTAGTTTTATAACTTCATCACTATTAAATAAGTCTTCTTTATCTAGTCTTTCTTTATTTAAATAAACTAAAAAGTACTCTTTTAATTCATCTCTAAACCATTCCTCAATTGGTACACTAAAACCTTTTTTTGGTCTATCCATCATCTTTTTTGGTAAATATTTATGAGTTATTTGCTTAAGTAACCATTTTTTATCACCATTTCTATATTTTAATGAAGAAGGTAATTGACTTACAAATTCAATAATTCTATAATCCAATAATGGTTCTCTTCCTTCTAAACCAACACTCATTGTTGCTCGATCTACTTTGGTAAGTATATCATCAACCATATATGTTTTATAATCTATAGCTAACATTTTATTTATTTCATCATTCGTCTTTAAAAGTTCTAATTGAAAATTTGTATCTAATTTTATAAATGTATTTTTTAATATATTACAAGTTTCTGATTTTGTAAAATATTGACTAGTAATCTCCATAGACTCTATACTATTCTTAGAATCTAATATCTTTTTTATTTTATCATATCTTGTAGCATAATTATAACTTTTATTAAAAATAGGTATATATTTAGGATTTACATTATTCATTCCATACTTAAGTATTGATTTAAAATAATGATTCATACTAGACAATTTATTATGATAATTTAATGTAGTTGTATACTTACTATATCCTGCAAAAATCTCATCTCCGCCATCAGCACTTAAGCTTACTGTCACATCTTTTTTTGCTAATTGACTTACTAATATTGTTGGTATAGCAGAGCTATCTCCAAATGGCTCATCATATATCTCTGCTAATTTTGGAATGATTTTAATAGCATCCTTTGCTGTACAATAGTATTCAGTATGATTAGTTCCTAGATAATTTGCAACCTCTTTTGCATACGGTGCTTCATCAAATCCTTTTTCATGAAAACCTATTGTAAATGTATTTAATTTTTCTTTTTGTTGACTTTGTAAAATTGCGGTAACTATAGAACTATCATATCCACCACTTAAAAAAACTCCAACAGGTACATCTGATACCATTCTATAAGAAAATGAAGATTTTAATAATTCTTCTACTTTAGATATAGCTTCATCATCACTAATATCAAGCTTAGGCATATTATAAAAATCTAACACATCCCAATATTTATATTCTTTTATATTTTGTGTTGATAGGTCAATCTCTAAATAATATCCAGATTTTAATTTATATGTGTCATCAAAAATTGTATGGGGTTCAGGAATATATCCATATTGCAAATATAAGGCTAAAGAATCCTTATTTATACATTTATGAAATGATTTATTTTTATGAAATGATTTTAATTCACTACCAAATAAGATTATATTATTTTTAGTATAATAATACAAAGGCTTTACTCCACTTCTATCTCTAATAAGAGTTACCTTTTCTTTTTCTTTATCATAAATTGAAATTGCAAACATACCATTAAATTTATCTACAGCCTTTATTCCCCATTTATGATATGCTTTTAAAATTACTTCTGTATCACTATCAGAATTAAAAATATAATTATATTCTAAAAGTTCTTTTTTAATTTCTTGAAAATTATATATCTCTCCATTGTAGATTATTTCTAATGAATCAAAAATCATGGGCTGATGTCCATGTTTAGATAAATCTAAAACCGATAACCTTCTATGCCCTAATCCTATAAAAGCAGTTTCATTTTTATAAAAACTATATCCACTATCATCTGGTCCTCTATGATGAATTACATCTGTCATTTCATGCAATATATCAATATCTGAATCTTTATTAAAATCTATAAAACCAACTATTCCACACATATCATACCTCTATCCCATTTCTAAACATCTGTAAATTATAGCTACTATTACATGCAAGTCTAGCTACAAGTAAACCATCTGCATCTTGAAAATTTAATGTATTTCTTTGAGTAGTTCCCTTTGCTGGTGTTCTTCTAAATAATTTAAATAACAATCCACGAAAAACTAAATCACTCTCTTTGATATTTATCTCATAAAATAAATTAATTTGTTTTATAAGGTATTCTATAAAATTTTTACCTGCTTTTATTTGCTTTAGATAAGTACCATCTGATAAAGATTTCAACTCTATAAGCAACACTACAAATTTATCTTTTTCTTCATATATTAGTATTCCATCATTTTTCTTTGTAATATTTTCAATAGCACTATTAAAACAATTAAATACCTTATCCCCACTATCCAAACTAATAGCGAATACTTTTTTTGATGTTTGTATCTCTACTTTTTCACATTTATTTGCTTCTGTTTGTGGTTCATTAAATATAATCTTTCCACCACTATTTGAAACTTTAAATTTTATATCTATTATCTCATCTAGTATTTCAAATAAACTTTTAGCCATCTTCTAAATCTTCCATTTTTTGATAATAAATATCATCAGAAGAACTGTTTAATTTATTTATCACATCATCAAATGTTTTAGCGATAATTCCATCATTTGATGTTATATTCATAGGCTCTACTAATCCACCTTTTAGTAAGTATGAGCTTACATCACTTTTTGAAAGTAATTCACTTTTAGTATAATTATATTTTTTTACTAACTTTTCTTTCGATGAAAAATCATCATTTAACATAATAAGATTATTTAGCTCTCTAATTATATAGTCACTATGAGTAGAAAGAATCACATTCACTCCTGCATTTACTATTTGTACTATTAGCCGTGCCGTTTTTCTTTGATTGTCTGGATGTAAATTTAATTCAGGTTCATCTATGATAAGATAAGCACCTTTAGTTGCCATATGTTCAAGATAAAACTCTAGGGAAAAAAATGTTTTTACAGTAGATGACGCCATATGTAAATCTATCTTTGCTTGATGATGATTCCCTTTAAAATATGTTTTATAAGGTAAAAAAGATATACCATCATTATTTACTTGATATTTTCCTTTTATTATTTTGTTATGTAACACTGTATTTAATTCTCTTAATTCACTTTTATTTTTTTTTAAATTAACTGTATCATTTAAAAACTCTATATAGTCAGCTATAGGTTGTGGATACTTAGAAACTATCAAGTCTTTTATCACATCCATTGGATTGATTTTTGATTTTTGTAGATGATTTATCAGTGCATTTCTGTTTAAATTCAACTCTTGATAAAAAAGATTAAGCCCTGTTCTTTCTGCTGGTAATAAAAAAGTATCATGAAACATATCTGAAAATATATATTTAAAAAATACATTACTTATAAAGTCTATATACATGTCATCTGGAAGATTTATATCTTTTATAACTATTACAATAGTATTATCATTTTCTTTTGTAACTTCACATGTAGTGTTGTTATTTTTACCTATAGATAACTCTTCATGAAATTTTATATCTTTACAAAACAGTTGAGTATTTTCTATATTTTGATTTATTTTTAGTTTAAAGTCCTTAAATGTACCCTGTTCTGTACTAAAAAATCTATCTAAAGATTTTTCAAAATGCTTTTCAAATGATAATTTTAATTTATCAAAATTATCATTTATAAACTCTTCTATATTTAATGTTGTCGCACCATTCTCTTTTGTACTTTTTATAATATCACTAAAGATACTACTATTTAGAGTAAATCTTTTATCTAAAAGTTCATACAATACATAATTTAAATATGTTTTTCCACTATTATTTTCACCACAAAATATAGTTAACTTATTTAATTCTATATCTGCTTCTTTGATATTTCCTAAATTCTTAATATTTATATTTAACATGAACAATATCCTTTATTTTTTAATCCCATAACCAAACCCTTTTTTCTTAGCATAAAGTATCTCATGGGGCAATAACCTTTCAAATGCTTGTTTTAATATAAGCTTATTATTTGCTCTACCATCTTTTTCTGCTATCTTTCTATGTGCATCTATTTTAAAAGCCATCTCTATAACTCTATGGTCAAGAAAAGGGGCTCTTGCTTCTATGCTATACATCATAGGTGGCAAATCAGTACTTATCGTAATAGAGTGAGCATTTTCACTCATAAGTCCTATCCAGTTTGATACATCTATATAGTTATTAGTTTTTATTTTTTCAGCCCAAAAGTCGATCAAAGTATTATAATTATATCCTTTTAGTCCTTTTTGTTGGGCTTCTTGATTATATAAATAACCTTTTCTTTTAAGATTCTGTTGTTGTGCTAACTCAAACAATAGTTTAGCTTGTGGGTTAAAACTAAATATCTTCTCAAAAGTTTTTAGCATTGCGTTTGGTAAAAATTCAATCATCTTTACAACATCAGAAAAAAGAAGTTGTTTATTTGCACCATCATACCCATAAAATATCTCATCAGCACCAATCCCACTTATCACTACTTTTATATTGTCTTTTGCTATTTGTTGATATATTCTAGCACTATGAGTAAGTGGTAAAAGTCTTACCTCTTCACCATATATAGCCATCATTTTTTGATATAACTCTTCTTGTAAATCTCTATCATACTCAAATACTTTCAAAGGTACATCAAAAAGTTTTGCTACAAGTTTTGCACGACTCAACTCTTCATCATCTGCTTTTAAACTATATGCTTGTGGTTTAAGTCCATGTTTTACCATAAGTCCTGTGATGATAGAACTATCAACACCGCCACTAAGCATAGTTGCTATCTCTACATCTGCTCGTTCTCTTAATCTAACAGCATCATCTATCACATTATAAACATCTTCTTTAGTAATACTACTATCATACTCAAAAGATGGAATCCAATAACACCATTTTTTAATAATTTTTTGATTTTTGATTATCATTGCATGAGCAGGTTCAAGCCGTTTTATCTCTTTATATTTTGTATATGGTTCAGGTGTATGTCTATAATTTCGTAAAAAACTATAAGCATTTCCTATCTCATCTTCTTCATCGCTAAATACACCTATACTAAATAAAGCTGATAATTCAGAAGCAAAATAAAATCCACTATAATGTTCACTATAAATAAAAGGTTTTTTACCTATTCTATCCCTAGCACAAAACAAAGTTCTTTCTTTTCTATCATAAATAGCAAAAGAGAACATACCATTAAACTGCTCAATACACTTTTCACCATATTTAATATAACTAGCCAATAATACTTCTGTATCACTTGATGTTTTAAACTCATAATCTAATTTTTGTTTTAACTCAATATAATTATATATTTCACCATTAAAAACTATACTATATCTACCACAATTTGATACAAATGGTTGGTTCGCATTTTGGTTCAAATCTATAATCGCTAAACGATTATGCCCTAGAGTTATATCATCTATTGAGTATTTAGAACTATTATCTGGTCCTCTGTGATATTGTTTTTCAAGTATTGTATCTAGATAGTTTTCTTGTATTTCTACACTATTTTTTGACCATATTCCTACCATCCCACACATTAATAGCTTTCCTTCTTGTATTTATCTTTTGTTGAGTACTTCTTTTTTAATATGTTATAAAAAATATATACTATAACCATTCCAAATGAAAAATTAATAAATCCTGAAAATATTCCAAATCCAGATCTCAAAAGTCCAAATATATTAATTGTAAACCATATATAAATAATATGAAGAAAAAAATTATTTTTTCTTATGAATAAATAATATAAATATCTGTATAGCAGTCCCATTATAAAAATCATGAAAATCATGTAAAAAAAGCCACCATCCAGTAGTAGTTGTCCATGTAAACTAGAACTAATAGCTTCTCCCATATGTCCGCCAAATCTTTCCGGAAATATATATTGCATAATATACTGATTTCCTCTGACTAATGGCTTATCAGCCCATATAAACCGTGGAATCCATGAAGTTAAATAGTCTATTGTCGTATGAAAATAAATTTCCCCAAACATTATATTTTCCATTCTATGTAAAAGAAGTAATAAATTATCTCCAGCATCAAATGCATTTGTTAATTGTCTAAATGCCAAATATGTTGCAGAATATCCATACTCACTAACAATAGTTCCAAAACCCCTTATATAACCAAGTAGTGCTATTGAAAAAAGTGATAATGTACCTACATATATTAATAGTTTTACTGAAATTCCATGCATATTTTTTCTCAATTTTAATCTATTGTAATATAATAAAAATACCACCCATGGAAATAAAGCCATTACTTTAGAACCACTTACAGCAAGTAATAGGTAAGAAGACACCAAAAGAATAACTAGTAATAGTAATTTTTTTATTTTTGAAAAATATGAAAAATTATCAGAAATTTTCATTATATATATATATATTAATGTAATTCCAACAGAACGGAGTACAGCATTTAAACCTGCTCCTACTCTTTCTCCTGTTCTTTCAGTAATTCTATTAGCCATTTCTTGTTGAGAAAAAGAAAATACAGCTTTAATTGCATCAAAACCATATGATAAAAATACTATACTGATTGCTAACAATAAAAGCCATAGGAACATTGATTTTTTATTCAAAATTCTATTTTGTATTTCTAAACTTTGATTAGATTTAACTATGATTTTTTTAAAGATAAATATTGGAAAAATAAAAATTATAGCACCAGTATTTGAAATAAAGATAGTGAACCAATAACCATTTACAGGTACTTCATCAACATTAAGTACATTTATTCCATATGAAATTGTTATATAAATTTTAAGGGGATAGGTAATTATAAATAACAAAAGAAAAATAATACCATAATGTAATGCATCATTTGTGCTTTGATATATTCTATATGCTAAATACAAACATATCATCATATTGATAATTAAACTGTACATTACTAAATTCATATTTTACTCATTCTTTTACCAATATTGATTCCTTTTTTTTCAATAATATTATAAGAAACTATTGATACAAGAAAAATAATACTAATGAGAGCAATAAAGTTCAATGTTGTGTGATTTATATATCTTGCATACATCATAATAAGAAAATAATGTATTAAATATATTGAAAAACTAATTGTTCCAATATATTTAATAACAGAATTATATTTATACTCATTAAACTTTAAATTTATTAGTATTAAAGCAAATATTAAAGAGCTAAAATATGTTTGTATAATAGTTGAGTCAATATAAAATGGTATTATTAAAAATAGTAATATTAGAATAATTAAAGATTTTTTATATTTTAAAATATTTGGTACGCTACTCAGTGTGACAATATAGACACCAATAAAAAAATTATACATCTGAAAATAAGGGCTAAGATATAAATACGATTTTAACTCTAAGTTCTCCTTGAGTAATAAAAAAGAAATTATTGCTATGATCAAACTTATACATAATGTAATTACTAAGGAGTATGCTTCATTAAAATTAGTATATTTATAGAATAAATATACTAATAAAAAATAAAAAATAAATTCATCAAAAATAGACCATTCAACTCTTAAAATAGAATTTATAAACTCTGGAAAAAATCCATTTAACAATAAATAATGAGATATAATATTTAAAATATCAAAATTATAATCATTATAAACACCAAAAAAATAATAATACATAGGAATAAGTAAAAAATATAGTGGTAATATTCTAAATATTCTTTTAATAATATATATTTTCATACTGTTGATATCAGTAATTTTATATTGATAAATATAATATATTGTAAAACCACTAACAATGTAAAACAATTGAACACCTCTTGCTCCTAATCCAGCCCATTCATTGAAAGTTGGTATATTAAAATAATGATGTGTATGAGTTAATAATACCAATAAGATGGCTATTCCTCTAAGAAAATCTAAATATTCTAATCTATTAGACATTGTTCAAAATCCTTAAACTATTTATTCTATAAATTATTAGTGTAAATAAAAATGCAACTAGCCAACCAACAACTGGTGCTAACTCTTGAAAATAATCAAAAAAGAATATTATAAATAATATTTTAAATCCTATCTCTATAAATTGTAAAAATGAAATAGTATTTAAACC
>DQSS01000007.1 GCA_015663165.1 Arcobacter sp.
TGATGTGATAGAATGGATAATCTCAAATAAAATAACAGATAGAAAAGATAAAGTTTGGAATAATCTATTTTTATCCAATAAAGATATAGCATTAGAACAATCTGTGAGGTATATTTCAAGTTATCCAAGCTGGGATAACAATATTACAAAATATCTTATCCAAAGAGTATTGGTAAGATTTGATAAAGTAGATGATTTTGAAGATAGGATAGTAGAACTTTACGATAATAATTGGAGTATTAGGTTACTCTTTATCCATATGATTGAGCCACCTAGATTTAGAAATAAAGATTTAGCTCATGCTGTTTTGGATAAATTTAAAAATACAGGACTACCAAATAAAAGTGAAAGTAGTGTAGAAAAGATTGAGAATTGGCAAGAGTCTAGTAGTTCTAATAATGGTTTTAAAAATAGAGATGAGATGATTAACTCTATTACTCAAAGTAACCAAGACTTTAGTAATTTAAAAACTTTATATTATTACTCTTCTACTTTAAATAAAACAGAAAAAGAGATAATACTTGATACTTATTATAACTTCTCTTTTGATGATAATTTGAAATTTCTTTTATCTTATTATTTAGCAAGTTTTTTGTCAAAAAGAACGATACCTAAACATTTCTATGAAATGAATAGTTCTGATTATATAGATGAAATAACAAACTTTATAGTAAAGCTAGATATTAATACAGAATTTTCTAAAAATTTTCTTGAAGAAAATCAAAAATATGAAGAGTTAGCACGATTTAATAGAAGATAGGGATGAAGATGGAAGATAAAGAATTAATAGCTTTTATAAAGAATGTTGACGATACTAAGTCTAGCAAAAAACTAGAGAAAGCAAAAGAACTATTACCTTCAGATTTTTCTTTGTATCATATTGAAGAGTTAACTTTTGAAGATGAATCTCCAAGAAAAAAGGCATTTGAAAATGTACTCAGTTCTCTTCGCTTTGACGGAGTTAGCTTTGTTTATCTTTTATTGGGAGATATACATGGGGTATCTTTCTATTTTGGAATAGTAAAAGATAAAAGTTATGATAGTCCATTGGAACTAGATGTAGATAAGATAGGGAAGAGTATTTTAAAGCCTAGCATAGAGGGGAACTTTAGAGGTAGTAAGATTAGACGATTAACACGAAATAAAAAGTCTGATATTAAAGCTCATATTAGTGGATTTAATAAGTTTGCAAAAATAGAAGGGCTTCCAAGTGTTCATGATGATAACGAAGAGTTTCAAGGAGTAGATAGACTTGTAGATGTGATGATAGGGGATGAGTTTGGACTTATGATATTGGCTGATCCATTGTCTAATAATCAGATAAAAGAGATAGAAAATAGACTTTTTAATATTTATGATAAATTAGCTCCTTTAGCAAAAAGAAGTCAACAAATAGGTTCTTCAAGTTCAGAAACTAAAGGTACAAACAAAGGAGATAGTAAATCTGAAACTATAGCCAAAAACGATAGTATAACTACTACTGAAACTAGTGGAACGAATAGTGGAACATCGAAAGGGACATCTGATAGTGAAACAAATGGAACAAGTAGTGGAACATCAAAAGGAACATCAACTAGTGATACTAATGGAACTAGCAGTGGAAAGAATAATGGAACGAGTAGTGGAACAACAACAAATGTATCCTCAAATAGAGAAAGTAATAGTACCCAATCAAATTCTAGCAAAGGAAGTAGTGAAGGTAAAAATCATAGTACTCAAGTAGGTGAGAATAAAGGAAGCAGTGAAGGAAAAAGCTATAGTATTCAAGTTTCTAAAAACAAAGGAAGCAGTGAAGGTGAAAACCATAGTTTATCAAAAGCAGAAACAAAAGGAACCTCTAACTCTGATACAACAGGTATGTCTAGTGGAGAAAACTTTTCAACTCAAACATCTACTACTGATAACGAGACTTTAGAGTTTACTAATAAAAGTATACAAGTTTGGATAGAGTATATTGATGAAGTACTTTTACCTATGTTAAAGTATGGAAAAAATAAGGGATTATATTACTCAAATGTTTATCTATTGGCTAATTCAAAAGATACTCTACTGAAACTTGGAAATACTTTTCAGTCACTCTTCTCTGGAACTAACGAGAATAAAGCACCATTACAATATAAATATATTGAAGATGAAAATGAGATACTCTTTATTAAAAATTTCCAGTTTCCTAAATATTGTGAAGCTTTAGATGAAAATGAGAAATTAGCGAACCTATTACTTTCTAAAACTATTGGCTCTGTATCTGGAAATTGGCTTTCAACAAATGAACTAAGTGTAGTCGCTGGGCTTCCTCAAAAAGAGGTGGTTGGGTTAACATTAAAAGAGGAAGTAGAGTTTGGACTTAATGTTAAAAACAATGTTTCTACAGAGAATAGTCTTCTTCTTGGAAATTTAGTAAAAAGTGGTCATATTTTAGATATAGAAGTAAACCTAGATAAAAGTAATTTAGATAAACATACTTTTATTACAGGAGTAACAGGAAGTGGAAAGACAACTACTTGTCATAAAATATTGAATTCTTCTGATACTCCATTTATGGTTATAGAACCTGCCAAAACAGAGTATAGAATCTTAACTAAGTTAAGAAAAGATATGCTTATCTTTACTCTTGGTAATGATAATATTGCTCCATTTAGATTGAATCCTTTTGAGTTTTTTCCTCACGAAAATATTACAGCAAGAGTTGATATGATAAAGGCAAGTATAGAATCAGCTTTTGATATGGAAGCAGCCATACCACAGATTATTGAATCAGCTATTTATAAATGTTATGAGAGTTATGGATGGAATATATCTACTAATAAAAATAGTAAATACAAAGACCCTTTTTCAGATGGAGTTTATGCTTTTCCTACATTAAAAGATTTAATTGATATGACAGAAAAAGTGGTAGTGGAGCAAGGGTTTGATGATAGATTAAAGAATGATTATGTGGGTTCTATAAAGGCTAGACTTCAAGGGCTTATGGTTGGGGCAAAAGGTTTAATGTTAAATACCCATAGGTCGATTGACTTTAAAGAGTTGGTTAAAAGAGATGTGATTTTAGAGCTTGAAGAGATAAAAAACCCTAGTGAGAAATCATTAATTATGGGTTTTATTTTAACCAATTTAAATGAAGCTATTCGAGCTAATTATGAAGAGTATAGAGCAGAGGGAAAAAGGTTTAGGCATATAACACTTATAGAAGAAGCTCATAGACTGTTATCAAAATATTCAGCTGGAGATAATCCAAATAAAAAGCTTGGTGTAGAGGTTTTTTCTGATATGTTGGCTGAAGTACGAAAATATGGTGAAGCTCTGATAATTGTTGACCAAATACCAAATAAGCTAACACCCGAAGTTTTAAAAAACACCAATACTAAAATAGTACATAAACTTTTTGCAAAAGATGATAAAGAAGCTATTGGAAATACAATGGCTTTAGAGGATGAACAAAAAGAATTTCTTTCAAATCTTGAAGTGGGTCGGGCTATAGTCTCTAGTCAGCACTTAACTAAAGCTATACAAGTACAAGTAAAGGAGTTAGATAAATTGAGTACTACAGATTTAGAGATTATTGAAATATCTCAGCTTAGAAAATCAGCTCTGACTTATTATCAAAAAGAGTACAAGAGAGGAGTTCTGTCAGGATTAGAACTATGGAAGCGTAAACCGAGCTTAGAAGATGTTGAGAAGTTTTTACAACTGGCAAATTCAAATGAACTTATAGATGGATGGTGTAGTATTTGTGATAATTTTTCAGAAGAGTTTACTTTTGATTTAAAGCAGTATTTAATTGTTAATGATTTGATTGATAGTTTAAGTTTTGTTTCAAAATATATTTGTTTGAAAGTGTATAAAAGTGAAAAAGGTTTAAGTGTAGAGGAGAAAATGATGTATCTACAAAATTTTTTAGACAAGGTTTTAGAAGGTAAGGTCAAATTTACAATGATAGATAAAAATATTTTAAGAAGGAAAAGATAATGTTTGGAGCAATAATGAGTGTCGTGAGTAGTGTAGTTTCGGTAGTGAGTAGTGTTGTCTCAACAGTAGGTAAGGCAGTAGTAACAGGAGCAACAAAACTCTTAGAAGTGGCAGGAAAGCATCTTGACGCAATTGTAAATGTTATAGAGACTATAGGTAAAATACTTGATGTTATTGCACAAGATGATAAAATTGATGAACTTGGTGCTAAAGCAATACAGTCAGAGAAAAAGCCTGAGGATTTTGATAAAATATCTGAATATATAGAGCATCTGAAAAATGAGATAGAATTAGATATGGATAAATTTGACAATGCAAATATGGAAGATAAGTTAGCAAGAAAAGCCATAGGTGCAACGATTGTATCTAAAGGAATAGAAGAGACAAAAGAGACATCTATCCCTATGGAGTTTTGGAGAGAGGTTACAAAGCAAGGTATGAGTAATAAGGAGATAGATAGAACAATTGATTTATTTAAAGAAAGTAAAGAGGAGAATAAATTTTCTGAATATATGAATGGAGAGCTTGATTTTAAAGATGAAGTAAAAGTTGGAAAGATGATAATTGAAATGTATCGAGAATTAGAACCAAATATGACAATTGAACAGATAGAGGATAAGATTATGACGATGGAAGCAAGGAGAGACATCTAGCAGTCTAAAATAATTAATATTTATTTTAGTTAATTATTTATTATATAAATATAATATTATTATTAGTAAAAAAATATATAATGCTACTTTTAAGAAATAGGACATATATGGAACTAGATAATCATCTAATATATATAGATATAACGCAAATTTGTGGAATAGGTTGTAAATTTTGTATGTATTCAGATAAACATGCAATTAAAGACCATTTAGTATTAACAGAGAAAGCAAAAATCAATATATCAAAATTAATAAATAATAAAGAAGTAAAAAGAGTTTCCATTAGTGGTGAGGGTGAACCTCTTAATAATATAAAAGCATTTAAAGAAATTTTATTATTATCTAAAGGGGGAGTAAGATTTGAATTTATTACAAGTGGCTATATAGCACATCCTGAACTAATAACATTATATGATGACATAAATAAAATTATAATAAAAAATGGTGATACTTGTAATATTCGATTGAGTACTGATTCTTATCATATTCCAAAAATAAAGAATAAACCTCATGCTGTTAGTATTAAGTATTTCTTAGAAAATAATTTAAAAAATATGACTTTTTCTTTTAGATCCATAGACATAGATAAAGAGTTTACTCGAAATTATTTAATTGAGGAATTAAACAAGATAGGTTTAGATGCTAAAGTACAAATAAATGATATATTAGAAGATGTACTTTTGGTTGGAGATAAATCATTTTCCATAGATTATAAAAATCTTGTTAAACCTACATTTTTAGAGAATATAAAATACATGACTTTAAAAGAATATATCCAGTCAAAAGAAGAGAAACAAAATAGACCTTTCACTTTGGGAAATATGAATAAATTTCCTTTGCCAAATGGTATGGATATTACAATTAAACCAAATGGGAATGTTTACTTCTATGGTATAGATAGTCATCTATTAGCAAATATTAATATAGATATTTTGAGTATTGATTTTTTTAAAAAAATTATTAATACAAATATATTAATTAAAACTTTACATACAGTACCTTTTTTAAATTTAATGGATAGAATTTCTATAAATAAAGAAATAGTAGCTTTAATTGAGAATGCTAATAATCCATATTGGGTTATTAAAGAAATTTTAAAATATGATAAAAATTTATTAAACAAGATAATTATTTCTGAAAAAAAAATAAATATTGATATGGCAATGAATGATTGATTCACATACTCATTCAAAATATTCTAAACATGCTATAGGAGATATTGAAGAGGTTGTTTTATCTGCGATAGAAAATGGCATTAAGATACTCACTATAACCGATCACGCTCCCTTTCCAATTGATGAAAACAATAGATTATTAGAAGATGAGTTACAATCATATTTTGATGATATAAGTTATGTGCAACATAAATATTCAAAAGATATAACTATTTTAAAAGGTTTAGAAGTTGATTTCTTACCAGAGTATTTACCATATATAAAAAAATTAGTTGCTAATATTGAAGTTGATTTTTTA
Source organism: Arcobacter sp. (assembly GCA_015663165.1). GTDB lineage: Bacteria > Campylobacterota > Campylobacteria > Campylobacterales > Arcobacteraceae > CAIJNA01. Next base: position 6,093 of record DQSS01000007.1, read on the forward strand.
ATAGGTTCTATACATTTTATTTTTCTTAATGAGAAAAGAGTTAATGTATGGGATATTGAGGTTTTAAGTAATAAACAACTTATCGTACAATATTTTTCCTATCTTAAAGAATTGATAGAATCTAATTTATTTGATAGTATTGGGCATCCTGATAGCCTTTTAAGAGGAGGTATTGATGATAAAGTTTATAGTGAATATTTTTATTCTTTAATTCCTTTAATGAAGTCTCATAATATTTCATATGAATTAAATGCATCAGGATTGAGAAAAAGTACATTTGATATTAAAAATAAAATAAAAAGAAAAGGTATTTGGAATTTTCCTTCTAAATTATTAGTATCAGTATTAAATCAAAATAATATATCGTTTACTATTGGTTCTGATTCACATACTCCTAATGATGTAAGTTTAGGTATTCAGGAAGTATTAAGGGTAGTCCATCAACTTGGTGTAAAAGAGATAAGTTATTATAAAAATAGAAAAAACTGTAAAATTGATATTAATGATTGTATAAATAAGGAATAAAAATGATAGAAAATCAATATATTACAAGTTATTATTTATCAATAGATGAGAATGATAATTTTATAGATTTAGATACATCTATAAAGATGACTTCTCTTGTAGAAAGTTATAGTTTAGCTAAATATGGAAGTATGAAAGATATACAAAATATTTCAAAAATAATTATTAAGAGTATATTTACTGAAATTGATGATTTAGGAAGTGAATTACGAAAAATCTTAGAAAAAGCAAAAAAAAATAATGATTTTATTGTTTTAATGACACCTGGATATAGAAATGTTAAATCCTCTGCTAATATAATGTTTGAGACAGTACTTCCTATTGTAAATACTAAGCTTTCTATATTAGGATTACCAATAATTGCTGAAATGAAATTACCTAGACTAGCAAGTCCTACGGAAAATTATGCATCTCTTTCTCAAAAAGAAAGGGAGATAGTAGGGCTTACAACAGATCATATTTTACCTGATGTTAATTTTTATCAAAATGATATTCATGTCTTGTATGGAGATGATGTGTTAATAACAGGTTCATCCTCAAATAAAGCTAGATTGGATACTCTTTCAAAAGGGGCAAAATCATTTTTATCTATTTATTCAATTGTAATAGATTCTAATATTACTACTGTTAATCCTTCTATAGAAGAGTTTTTAAATACGTCAAAAGTCACAGGAAAACTTGATAGTTCTGCTGAAGAGATATTTATTCAAGATAATTTTGAACCAGTGCTAAGGTCATTAAGATTAATTCTAAATAGAGAAAACTCAAAAGATTTAAAAGTTTTTATGAAAAAAATTCCAATAGAAAATATATTAAAGATATATATAGCATATATAACAAATGAATCCATAATAAATGAAAAGTATTTTAAATCATTAGAGATAATAAAAAAGTATTTAGTTGAGCATAATAAAATATATTCTGATGGAAATCTAATATATGATAATTATTGAAGGTAAAATAATAGAGGGTGAATCAGCTGCATCAGGTATAAAAATGAATTGGAATGGATATGGTTCAATTTATCATCAATTTAATTATTTAAAAAAGAAACACCCTTCTTTCACGGAAAAATTTAATAACTTTGAAATGGCTACAATTAATGTAAAATTAGAAAAATCATTAAGTATTTGTTATTGGAAATATACTTTTGAGAAGGTTTTTTGGTTGCCACATTCAGATAGTTGGTATGAGAAGCTTTCTTTTCTTCCAATTAAGTTTATCTTTAACGGTGAATATATTGACGCTTTATTATATAAAGCTTATAAATCTCCTCATAAAAATAATAATTTTCTATTAGAGATAATTGCTCCACATATAAAAAACTTAGCATATAATCAAATTTGTAATATTCAAATTAAAAGGGAATATATTGAATAAGTTTAGCAGAAGTTTGAGTATTTTTCTCTTTGATAAAAAACTTCCTTTGGGTATAAATAAGCCTGTTAAACATATTTTAGTTATTAATTGGCATGGTAGAATTGGTGATGCAATAGTCTCCTCATTTTTTTTTAGAGAAATTAGAAAAATTGAGAATATTATCATTTCAGTAATAACAAATGAATCATTGAAATCTCTTTATATTGATTTTTATAATGTAGATAATATTTATACTGTTAGTAATAAATTAAGTTATTATGAATTATTTAAGGTTTCAAAAGAATTAAAAGATGTAGATACAATAATACCTTTAATGGGTTTGTTAAATATGAAAAATCTATTTTTTATTTCAAGAATAAATCCTAAAAATTTGTTTTCATTAGATGATAAGTTAGGATATTCAAATATGAAAATGGGTAAAAAAACAGAAAAATTACTCATGCATGAAATTATGCATTTTATTTTAGAAAAATTAGATATTCAAGATATTGATGATAGGTTTATTATTCCATTGATGAATAAAAACTTTACTCATTATGATATATTATTTAATCCTTTTGCTAGTCGTTTAGATAAATCATTTTCAAGAGGAAAGTCTATTAGTATTTTAGAATTGATATTAAATAGATATAAAAATAAAACTATAGGAATATTGAGTTCTCCGGATACAAAACTATTAGCATTAGAGCTAGAAAAAGCGATTAATTCTAAAAATGTTTCAGTAGTAAATAAAATTGATACATTTTATGATGCGATAGATATAATTAGGAACTCTAATATGATTATTTCAATAGATACTTCACTTGTTCATATAGCATCAGGATTAGATAAAAAATTAATTGCTGTTTACTATAAACAAGGAAAGATTTTTAATACTTGGTTGCCTAAAAAGTCAATTAATACTAAAATTATATTTAGTGTAGGTACTGAAATATATGAAAAAAAGAATATGAATAATTTTAATAATGAAGATATAATAAGAGCAATTGATAGCTTTGGAGAATTCTAAAATGTTGATAGGTTCAAAAAATATTTTTTTATATTGGGAACAAGGTGAGTCTAATTTACCTTTGATTCATAGAATGAATATTGAAAATATAAAAAAAAGATTAAATAAAAGTCATTGGAATGTAATTGTAACTTCACTTGACAAAACTTCAAAATATTATATTGAAAATTTGATAGATTTACCAAATTATTTTTTTCATATAAGTGACAAGATTCTAGACTTAAGTACAATATATGGAAATCAAAGTGATATTATAAGATTAAGATTATTAGAAAAATATGGAGGAGTATATTTTGATACAAGTACAATTCTTTTAAAGGATGAGATAGAAAATATAAATTTATATTCTAGCTTGATGAAGAATAGTCAAGCTAGTTTAGCAGCATATTCAAATATTACTTTTACTAGAAAAAAAGGAAATGGAACAAATTATTTTAAAGATGGAAAAGATGGAATAGAGTTAGGAGTTTTATATGCAAAAAGAAATTCTATTATTCTCTCGATTATGAATAAAGAAATAGATAAGTATTGGTTATGGAAAACAAAAAATAAAAACTATAAAGAATATCCTCCTTTTAAAAAATATAAATTAACTAATGTGAGTTTTTTAAACGAGTATCATATACATTACACAATTTTTCATTTTGTCATAACTAGAGATGAAACATTATTAGATAGTTTAGTTACTCAAAGTATGCATATGAAGGGTAAGGAAAATTCTGTTGTTGATGGACCATATTCCATATCTGATAGATTTTGTAGAGATTCTTATGGTTTGGGAAGTGCAAAGCCAGAACATTTATTAAAAGCTTTTTTAGAAGGTGATTTAGAAACATTTAATGGGAAAATTACAACGTTAACTGATCGAATTATAATATTTTCAGAATTAGACTTAATTGTGATTCCAGGGTATATGAGAGTTGAAATAGAAAAATATTTTAATAGTGAAGAGGATTATAAAAAGATTGAATCTGTGTATAAGTGTTTTTATAGATTTACTTAGTATAGTGAACTATTTTTTATGTTTCTTAACATAGTACAAATTTTGTTTTCATCAAGGAGAAAAGTATTCTCATGCTCTTCTCGTATGCTGATTAACATAAAGACCATTCTGTTTAATGGGTAACATAAAAAGCGTTCTGTGGAA
>DQSS01000258.1 GCA_015663165.1 Arcobacter sp.
GAAAACCAGACTACAGAGTTCAAAACTTCTTTTCAAAAAGAGGTTATAGAGTCAGTAGTGGCTTTTGCAAATAGTTGCGGTGGTAAAATTTTTGTCCATTTTACTTTTGTCCTCGATCTGTTATGCTTTATATGATGCATATGGGGAATAGTCCAGATATGGATTATAAAGATGGACAAGATAAAAAGCAGTCTGAATTTTTATGTGAATATAGTTTTGATTGGAGTTTAGTAGATAAAATCGGTGTAAATACACAAGCAACATTTACAAAAGTTCAAGATATACTAAAAAGAAGAGGAAATATTCCAACTCTTGAACTGAAAAAAGAGTGGTACTACTAAATGGAGGCTCAAATGTTACAGTATAAACAAGGCGATATCTTAAGTGAAGATGTAGAAGCTATTGTAAACACTGTGAACTGTGTTGGTGTTGTGGGTAGAGGGTTGGCTTTACAGTATAAAAACAAATTTCCAGATAATTTCAAGGCTTATTCACAAGCTTGTAAAAGAGAAGAAGTTGTTCCTGGTCAAATGTTTGTGTATCATACAGGGCAGTTAACAAACCCAAAGTACATCATAAATTTTCCAACAAAAAGGCATTGGAAAGCTAAGAGTAAAATAGAAGATATAGACTCAGGGTTAGAAGACCTAATAAAGATAGTTAAACAGTACAGTATTAAATCCATAGCTATCCCACCTCTTGGAAGTGGACTCGGTGGTTTAAAGTGGAGTGTGGTTCGTGAAAGTATACAAAAATCTTTAGAAAGTTTTAATGATGCTTCTGTAATCATTTATGAGCCATTAAATGAAAAAACAATAGATAAAAACCTATCTAACGAAATACCTAAAATGACTGTGGGTAGAGCAGCACTTATCGAACTAATACATAAGTACCTTAGTGGAATGCTCGATCCGTTTGTGACTTTACTTGAAGTACATAAACTGGTTTACTTTATGCAAGAAGCTGGTGAACCACTAAGACTTAAGTTTAGAAAAGCTCATTATGGTCCTTATGCTGAAAATCTAAGACATGTGCTTAATGTAGTTGAAGGGCATTTCATAAGTGGTTATGAAGATGGCGGTGATGCACCAGAAAAAAAGATAAAGCTAGTTGCAGGTGCTGTGCGAGATGCAAAACTATTTTTAGAAGACAAGTCAAAAACATTAGAGAGTTTTAAAAAAGTATCTAGTTTAGTTGATGGCTTTGAAACACATTTTGGGCTTGAACTTTTAGCAACAGTCCACTGGATACTGAAAAACGAAAACTACATAGGTGATGATACTTTAGTCTCAAGGATACATATGTGGAACGATAGAAAAAACAGTTTTCAAAAAAGCAGATTTTAATTGCTAAAGATGCTTTGATCAAAAAAGGTTGGATATTAATATGAAAGAGTCAAACCAAAATTTGAAGAGTTTGTTTATGGCTTTAGAGTAATTATGTACAAAGAAAAACTACAAGGCACAGATGTCGGAGTAAATAAAATATAGTTTCAAGATTCACCGAAAACTGGTGGGTATGTTATGGTATAATGGTAAAAGGATAAAATTATGAGAACAATAAAATTAAATATACAAGATAATATTTATAATCATATTATGTTTTTTTTAAAAAGCTTAAACGCTAAGGATATTGAAATTATTAATGATAAATCAACTCCTTTGGATACTAAAAAGAAAAAAGAGTTAAAACTAAGCATAAAAGGTAATGTTGATCTACCAAGGTACTTAGCCTCTTCAAACTCGAATCAGCTTACTACTTTGTATCTCTACTTTAGACACTGGATTTCTCAAAAAACCGACCATTATATGCTTGAGTTTTTTGAGATGTTAGTTGTGTTACAGCTTTTGTCAATAGAAATAGCGGTAAGACTAGAAAATGATGTAGATATGCCTAGAAACTTGGCTAAATCAGTTACGGTTGCATAATGCTTAAAAATATAATAATAAATAATCTATCACTGGGCTTACAGTTTGGTTCAAGATGGGTTCTGAATATTGTCTTATTGAAAAATTTGAGTATTTCAGAATTTGGACTATTCTCTTTTTTATATTCTGTATCCAATATTTTATCTTCTACATTACCATTTGGAAGCAGTATATATATATTTAAAGAAAATACTCAAGATGGTAATAAGAATTTAGTTATTAATAGCTTTATTGTTGTATTAATATCTTTTTGTATTGTTGTATTTTTATATTTATGCCTTCTTTTATTTAATATAAAAATTAATGGCTCAGATTATATGCTTTATCCAATTATTCTTGGTTTGCTAACATCTTTAAATATGATTTTAGCTTCTTATCTAAAATCAATGAGTTTGTTTATAAAAGAATTAAAGGTTTATTTTTTATTTTCTATATTGTTATTTGGAACAATATTCTATATATACATTAAACAAACAATAGATATATCTCGGGTTTTTCAAATGTTAATATTGATTAATTTTATAACCATATTGTTCTTTATCAAAATATCATCAATAAAATTAAGAGTATTGGGATTCAATCAATCATTAACTAATATTAAAGGCTTATTTAACGACAGACTATATTATGGGCTTCAAGAAATTCAAACAGCGATTTATGGGCAATCAAGTGTGATAATACTTTTTTATCTTTTAACTACTGAACTGTATGGCACTTATCGTGCATTAATAATTTTGATAATGCCTATTAGTTTAATTAGCTATTCAATGTCACAAGTTTTTATAAATTATTTAAAAAAAGATATTGAAAATATAAACTCAAGATTTAGGAAAATATTTCTTTTTTCTTTTTTTAGTGCATTAGCTATTTTTTCTTTGTATTTTATATTTCAAGTGCAATTATTAGATTTAATAAATTTAGATACAAAAAATAAAGATTTATTAATTTTATTGACAATATTAGTATTTTTAAAACTTACAAATTCAAGCTATTGCGCTTTACTTATTGTTTTAAATAAGCAAAAACTTAGATTCTACGGAGCACTGTTGAGTTCAGTTGTTTTTATATCACTAATATTGAGTTTAATTGAAGATACTGATATCAAAACAGCTATATTGATTAATTTATTTGCTACATTTGTTCTATCTATTGTATATACAGTATTTGGTGAAATTAATTTA
>DQSS01000151.1 GCA_015663165.1 Arcobacter sp.
CTAATAGTGATTTTGATGAACGATTCAAATAACCCCATTCGTCGCTAGTAACTAGAACTTATTTTTTAATATATCTTAAAAGTTAGTAAAAAAGGAAACATTATGACAAACAAAACAATTATGCCTAGTCTATTAAAAACTCTTGGACTTTCCATTCTATTCACAAGTATTTCAATGGCAGCAATCCCTTCAACCCCTGGACCATATGTAGGAGTTTATAATGTAACAGATACGACGGCTCGTGTCTCATTCACCGATAATTCTGCAGATGAAGATGGTTTTAAAATTTACATTCATGACGAAAATGATGTATTTGATGCAACACTTGCAGTAAACCCAATAATGGTACCAAAAAATGACTCTGGTGATCCATTCCAATACATGAATATTTCTGGTCTTTCTGCACATACTATCTATAAATTGCATGTCACAGCATTTAATGCAGATGGAGAATCAGCAGCTACTGTACCTTCAAGTGAAAACAATGGTAGACTCGAAACAAGTCCTCCTGTATGTCAACCTGCTATGCCAGGAGAATATGTAGGAACTTACAACATTACGAATACTTCAGCTAGAATTTCATTTTTAGATAACTCTAATAATGAAGATGGATTTAGAATTCGTGTTTATAACTTTAATACAAATGCTTTAGTACAAACTATTGACGTTGACCCTGTAGCTGGTACAGGTGGTTTTCAATATGCGAATATTACTGGCTTAACAGTAGATACTCTTTATAAAGTTGTTATAACTGCCTTTGCTAGTGGTTGTGGAGAATCTGAACCAACTCATCCAAGTAGTGTAAATAATGGTAGATTTAAAACTACAAATGAAACTTGTCCTTTAACGCCTGGTGGATATGTTGGTACATATAATCTAACAAATGATGGTGCAAGAGTTTCCTTTATTGATAATGCAGATAATGAAACTGGATTTAAAGTTTACGTTTACAATGGAGCTACTTTAGTGAAAACATTAACATTACCAGCTGTAACTAGTATTGGTGGATACCAATATGCAACCATTACGGGTTTAGCTGCTAATACGTTCTATACTGTTAAGGTTTCTGCTTTCAATACAAGTTGTGAGTCACCAACAACTACACCAAGTAGTATAACTAATGGTAGATTTACTACACTTCCATAAAACTAAAATTTAGTCTTATGTTAAAAAGGGGTAATAAAATATTATTTTATTACCCTATCTATAGAAAAATCTCCGTGTATTGTGTAAAATTTATCTGCTATTAATTTCCCCGTTGTTCTATTATTAGACAAATACAACTTATTTAGTTTGCCCTTAGTCCCTGCGAATCGTAAAGGGTAATATTCATCTCCACTAAATTCATTGTTTGAAAGCGTAATCTTTCCAAATCTTTCATCATATATATAGACTCCCATATTATTATTAATAAATTTGGAGTTCTCAATAGTAATATCATCACTATTTCCCATAATTATTCCAAAAGTTTTATATTTTTCACTTCCAAATGTACAATTCTCAAATTTAACAGTTCCAGCCTTCTGAATTCTAGCACCCCATGTGGCATAACCTTCCTTCGTAGGAATAAATTTTGTATTTTTAAACGTCAAATCTTCATGTTTATTAATAGTTGGATAACCATACAGCCCACGTTGACCTTCAAAATGACAATCTTCAAATATACCATAAGAAGTATCTCTTGCCACCCTACCTTTAGCATGTGTAACATTTATTTCATTAGAGATATCAAACCCTTGTTTTGTTGTTGTTTTTGTATTTCTAACAGTAAAGTTATGGTTTGCAATAAAATTAATAGAACTCCCACCTTGATTTCTAACACCATCTGAAGCCTCTATATTTATCAAACTTATATTATCTGAAGCAACAATATTTAATGATGTCCAAATTTTTGGTGAATGTAATGATTTGAATTCATTAATAGTAATATCATCTGACTCATAAATCAGTAATCCTTCTGTTTTAATATTTCCTCGTTGCTCCATATTTTGAATATTTATTTTTTTAGAAAATCCTATATATATTACCGTATACATATCTTTTTTATGATTAGCATCTAAATGAGAATAATTAAAACCTTCACCCCACCAATTTGAAACATGATTAATAGTATCAACACCATCTAGTAAAATGTTCTCTGAATCATAAATATGTAATAAAGAAGATACGTTTGTACCTACTTTCGCATTTCCATCTTGATAAGAACCATCTAAAAGTAAATTTTTAATAACAATCTTATTAGCTTTTAAAGTCAATATATTTTTTGATATTCTTCCATCATTTACTCTTTCTAATTTACTTTTAAATGTTGAACCATTACCATCTATAACCGTATCAGCATTTAACCGAACAATTTCATTTACATTGTAAATCCCTTTACTCATAGTAATGTGACCATTTACTTTTAAAGCTTTTTCTATTGCCGATGTATCATCTTTATTATCATTTGGAATTGCTCCAAAATCATTAATACTTATAATACTAAAAGCAGTTATCAAAATATTCATACTATCCTCACTTATTGAACAATCATTATCAATTATACTAAAAGTTAATGTTTTTAGTCCTTTAAGAAGTAAGCGTATTAATAACTACTGTTACCTTAGTTTTTATAGAAAATACAACATGATTAACTTTCTATAAACTTACAAAAGTATTATTTTTAAAACATAAATTTTAATATTTTATAATTTTTATTAATTATAAATATTATTTTTTATTAAAAATAAATAAATAATTATTTTTAATATTTATTTATAATGAAAAAAATTATTTTTTAAGTTCGCAATTACTATACTTTTAGAATAAAAAAGGAATAATCTTATGATTAAGAAAATAATAGGAACTATAATAATAGCTCTCTCTGTTAATTTAATGGCAGATGTTCAGCCCCATCCACCAACAAATTTAGGTGCATATAATTTTACGGGAACAAGTGCACGTTTAAGTTTTAAAGATTTAGCAAATAATGAAACAGGCTTTAGGGTTTATCATAATGAAGATCTTATAGGCACAGCTCAATCAAAAAGAGGTGTAGGAAAATATCAATATATAACTTTATATAATTTAGAATCCTGCAAACTTTATACCGTATCTATTGTTGCCTATAATGCTATAGGAGAATCAAATAGAAATAGATTAAAAAGTTTTAGAACCACAAATTGTACACCTTTAACCATAACCAACAATTCTCCTATTTCGAAAGCAGGGATTGATCAGAATATTACTTTAGGAGATACTGTTACTTTAAATGGAAGTGGAACTGATAATGATGGAAGCATTTCTTCTTATATTTGGAAAAGAGGAACAGAAACATTAGGCACTACAGCAACTATGTCTTATACTCCAACAGCCGTGGGAACAGAAATATTAACCTTAATAGTTACAGATGATGATAGTGCAACAGGTAGAGATAGTGTAAATGTTACTATTTTGAATAACAACAACACGATAGAAACTCCTTTAGCCCCAATAAATATTGGAGCATATAATTTTTCAAATACATCTGCACGTTTAAGTTTTAAAGACCTAGCAGATAATGAAGATGGATTTAGTGTTTATTATGATGGTGCTAAAATTGCAAATGTTGGAGCAAAGGCTGGTATAGAAACATATCAATATATCAATATTGTCGGGCTAGAGACTTGTAAAGTTTACACTATTGAGCTAGTAGCTTATAATAGTGCTGGAAAATCTGAACCTTTAAATAAAAGTTTTAAAACTATTGGCTGTGAAACACTTATTCCTACAAATTACATTCCAACAGTCAATGCTGGTCCAAATAAAAGTGTTTCTATTGGAGACATCGTAACTATTAGAGGAAGTGCTTCTGATAGGGATGGTAATATTACTAGTTATATTTGGAAAAAGGGTACTGAAACTTTAAGTGAGATAGCTATTGTAAATTATACTGCAAGAACAAAAGGAATAAAGACCTTAACCTTAACCGTAACTGATAATAAAGGTGCAACAAAAAGTGATTCTCTACAAATACTTGTTAATGACCCATTAGATATCAATACTAATATCATACCTATAGATATTACTCTGTTTGGAGCAATTCCAAATGATAATATAGATGATACAGAAGCTATTAAAACTGCATTGGCTATTTCAGGTAGCATTACCATGCCAACAGGTATCTATAATGTAAAAAGCTTAATAAGGTTTGGAACAACTATTATTGATGGAAATGCTTCGACCTTTAAAACTGAACGAAGTGTATTTGGTACATCTACAAATATCTTAAAATTAAAAACAGAATCAGATTCTGATAGAATATGGGTAAAAAACTTAACACTTGATGGAGATTGTCCTACCCAATACCCAACAGTAGGCGAAAACATAGTCTCTTTAATTCATATTTATGATTCTAAAAACATTATATTAGAAGGACTATTTGTTAAAGATTATTCTTCTCAATATCCTCACTTTATTAGAGGTACAGATGTCCCCTCTCAGCAAAAGATAAACCTTGACCACACTTTAGATAGATACTATAGCATTTTTATAACATTTTCCAGAGATATTATTATTCGAAATATGGAACAAGAAAATATAAAAATAGAAGGACCTCTGATTTATGAATCAGATAATATTTTAATAGAAAATTTTAAATCTACAAAATCCAATGCCATATGGACAGCACTTCATGTTGTCGCATCAGATAATATTATAATGAAACATATTACTGTTTCAGATGGAAGTCCTTCTAGTACAGGTAGCTCTATAAACTTTTTTGCTAATGAATACTTCAGCCTTTTTGATGTAAACACTACAAATAAACATGGATTTGACATCTCGAATGAAGTTATAGATGTACCTACAGGAAGAGTACGTCGAGATACGTCATATGGAACATTTAGAAATTGTCGATTTGAGGGCTATCATCCCGTTCAAGCTTACCCTACAAAAAACAGACACAAATCTTTAAGTTTTTTTAATACAAAATTTATACCATCAAGAGTACAAAGGGGTGCAAATGCTATACGCTTTCAAAAGGCAGGAGAACTACTTTTTGACAATTGTACTTTTGGCAGTGAATCTATTATGACAACCTATCCTATGATTTTAGGAGATACTCAAAAACTTACTATAACAAATTCAACATTTTTAAATACAAGAAGTGACCCATCAGTAGAGACAGGAAGTATTTATGTTTATGGAGGAGAATATGGAGATTTAAACATTACAAACAGTTCATTTACTGGAATAGACTACACACCTATAATTTTTAGACGAATTACCTCTAGTGACTCTAATGGAAAAGTTGATAAAGTAAGATTTATCAATAATACAATTACAAATGAAGCCGAACTTGAAAATGGAAATATCTATAAAATTCACAGTTTAATAGTTGATGATATTATTGTTGAGCGATAATAAAAAAAATTTCATAAAAGGGTGTTATGAAACACAACACCCTTAAAGAATACATCATAAATGTACAAATAAGTCCTAATACCAAGTTTTAATACCAGCCTCTCAGACATTGTATCCCTATCTCTTAAAACCTACTTAAAGAGAGTCCTATTTTATAAATCTCATTTTTTCCATCATGAAAGACCCCATAACCCTGCATTAATTATACTGCTTTAGCTACAGAGCTTTTTTCTGCCATAAAAGTAATACTATAACTATTTTTTTAATATTATATAATACTAATTAATATAATAAGTTTTTTTTATTCTATTAATAGAATCAAGATTAAATAAATTTAATATAAAAAAATATTTTTACTTTAATTAATTATTAAAAATTATAAATAATTAATTTTTAATTAAAAATATTAAAAATTTTTATGTATAATACATTAATTAATTTTAAAATACTGAGTATTAATTATTAATTAAACATATAAAAAAGGATAAGATATGAAAAAGATATCTCTCACACCCCTACTTTTCCTAGCAACCACAGTTCTCGCAACTGCTGCTGTTCCAATCGCACCAATTAATGCAGGTGCTTATAACTTTACTGATACCAGTGCACGTATTTCTTTCAAAGATATGTCAATGAATGAAACAGGTTTTAGATTTGAACATGTTCAACCTGGAAATGTAGTATTAACCACACATACCCCAGATGATACTAATACCACTGGATATGAATATGTTAACCTAACAGGTTTAACACCTAATACTCTTTATACCATTGATATCATTGCATTTAATGATGATGGAGACTCGATGGCACTAAGAAAATCATTTAGAACACTGGAAACACCAAATACACCAGCAGCACCAACCAATGCAGGAACTACAGATATTCCAGGGAGTACAAC
>DQSS01000110.1 GCA_015663165.1 Arcobacter sp.
AGAGCGTTAGGATACGACGAGAATGAGATTGATGAGTTTATCGCTAGTGGTACGCTTAATGCCTTCTTTATTGTTGGTCGTTCAATCGGTTTCATCGGGCATGTACTTGATGAGAAAAGATTGGCTATGCCTATGTATCGTCATCCTATGGACGATGTTCTTTATGATGTTCAGGTGGCTGAGGAGATTTAATTCTTCTTGCCTTTGGGCTTTCCAGACCTTTTTTGGGTTTGGAAACTTCTTCTAAATTCTCAATCAGTAAAACAATCTTTTAAACTAATAATATTCACAAAATCACATTAATTTCAAATTTTCTTAACTATTAAAATATTATTGTATCAGCACATTTTACGTTTTCTAAATCATTTTTTTTGGCAAGTTTCTCTCCCCATTGACCTAATAAATAAAAAATTTTTTCTAATTCTTTCCCTTCTTTGGTTAGACTGTATTCAACTTTAGGAGGAATTGTATTAAATGATTTTCTCTTTACAATACCATCTTTTTCTAATTCTTTAAGCATTTGTGATAACATCTTTTGAGTAATTCCAGAAATTCTTTTATGTAATTCATTGAAACGGTAAGTTCTTTCATTTAAATATTTTAAAATTTTTCCTTTCCATTTTCCATTAATACAATCAATAGCATATTCAAATGCACATAAATAATTCTCTTTTTTTTTCATAAAAACTCCATTACAGTATACTAAAGGATAGTATATCACATATTGTATAGTACTTGACTTATTAAAACTAAAAAGATAGTATTTCGTTAAAGAAAGGATTGTTATGGGGAAAATTGAAGATTTAACACTTAGAAATCAAGGATTTATATCTGAAGATACACAAGAAGCTTTAAAAAATATAAAAGTTTTAATAGCAGGATGTGGCTCTATTGGTGGAGGTATTGTTGAGTTGCTAGTCAGAACAGGAGTAAGAAATTTTGTATTGGCTGACCCTGATACATATGATTATACTAATATGAATAGACAAGTGGTTTATTTTAATGATGTTGAGAAAAATAAAGCTTTATTTTTAGAGGAAAAAATATATAAAATTAATCCAAGTTGTACAGTAAGCGTTTATGATAACGGGATAAGAGATGATAATATTATTGAAATGTTACATAACATAGATATTATAGTTGATGGAGTTGATGTTACAACAAAAGATGGATGGATAGCAAAATTTGAACTACATGAACAAGCTAAAGAGAAAAGAATACCTCTTATATCTGGATACGATATGGATGCTACTCAATATGTTATTTTCCATGACTATTCAAATGAGTATGAACAATTATTTGATGGAAGAATTACAAGAAAACATATAGCAATATTTGAACCACTTGTTTCTTGTGTATTTTTGATTCAACCTAAAAATATGCCTCTAGGGATCTTTGAAGAGTTGGAAAGAATAGAAAAGAAAGAGAAAGATTTTATTTCTCAGTTAGGGATAGCTGCTAATCTCTATGCCATAATTACCACATCTATGATAATAAAAAAAATAGAAGGTAAAAAGATTAAAAAGGAAGTATATATTGATTTATGGGAAACCGTGAGTTTTTATAGTCAAAATGATAAAAATAAACTCAACGAGTTTAGAAAAAAATGGGAAAATAAAATAAAAAAAATATCGGAGGAGCAGTTATGAATGATGAGTATAAGTTGGCTGTAATAAAAAATCCATTTTTCAATAAAGAATATGATAAAGGAAAATTTATATTTTCTCAAGCTATTTCATTAAGAATGGAAGGTTATGCATATGTGCATGGAGAAAATATAATACCTATAGATCAATATGATTTTTTTTCAACGAATTTATTAATTTATAAAGAAAAAGCAAAAGAAAATATTATTCCTTTTGCTTGTTGTAAAATCATTAGTTATAGAGACTGTTTAAAAAATAATTTACCTTTTCCTCCTCTTGAATATTTAAAAGGGGATAAAAATAAAGATTCATTGTTGGAAGTAACTAAATTAATAACAGAGGCAGAAAATGATATATCATTTGTGTGTTCATTTACAATTGCTCCAGAATTACAGGGTACACAAGAATCTTTATCAGTAATAAAATATACGCTTGGGTCTGTATTAAACTGGCATAAAGATAAAAAAATAAATTTTATAACATCTGCAACATTAAAAGTTAAAACGGATAAATTATTTAAAAGATTAGGTTTATTAGAAGTTTCAAAGAATCCATTATATTATTTGAAAAGTATTAATAATGAAGAAGCGATAATGATGAAGTATATACATACACCAAGCAAACAAGGAAAAAAATGGTTGAATGATTCATTTGACTTGTGGGAAGAGCGAATAGAATATAATAGTAGTAAGAAGAAAGAGAGTATTTATGCATAATATTAATTTAATAATAAGACACTATAAGCTCATTTTCTTTGTTCTGTTGAGTATTACAGGATTTATGGGATATTTTGCTTCAAAACTACAAACAAATGCAACACCATATTTTTTGGATAAATCTCATCCTGGAAGAAAAGCTGATCAACACTTAAAAGAAGTTTTTACTGCTAGTGGAGAAATTTTAATAATTTCAACAGAAACAAAAAAAAATACTATTTTTAATAAAGACTCATTAAATAATATTTATGAGTTTACATTGGCATTAGAAAAATTAACGTTAACTAATAATGAAGATGTGATTAAATTTAGAGAGTTTTCAAATAAAATTGGTTCTAGTTTGGAAATAGCTATCTTTCAACCAAGTAACTATATGGATATTCAGAAAACATATGAAATATTGAAAAATAAAGGTATGTTAACAAAAGAAGATGAAATATTTTTTGAAGACCTTATGGTTAGAGTTTGGCCAATTAAAAAAGTTAGAGGTCTAGTTAGAATCGAAAGTATAACAGCAAAAGATAGTGAAAGTTTTGATATTCATTCATTAATGCCATATACTTTAACTCAAAATAATAAAATTAAGAATTTAGAAAAAGAAGCTTTAGATAATATGCTTTTAAAAGATATACTCTTTAATAAATTAAATAAGAAAGTCGTTAATACATTAGTTGAATTGAGAATACCTCAAGATGATGCCCCCAATATGAAAAAAGTATATGACAGTGTTATTGCTATAACAGAAAATTTAAAAGGAGAAGATAAATTTTATATTGCTGGTCCTCCTGCAATCTTTGCACAAACTTCTGCAGTAGTAAAAGAGACTAGTGATAAAATGTTTCCCTTTGTAATTCTTATTGTTATGCTAATGTTGTATCTTTTATTTAAAAGTAAAAGAACAGTATTCTTTCCTATATTAGTTGCTATTTTTAGCGTTATTTGGACATTGGGAACAATGGTATTATTTGGGTATAAACAGAATATTATAAGTACAATGATACCTGTATTTTTAATATCAATAGGTGTTTCAGATAGTATACATTTTTTATCAGAGTATCATAAAGAAAAAATTGGAAGTCAAGAAGTACGGATTAAGCTTGTATTAAAAAAGGTATTTAAGCCAATGCTTTTTACGACTTTAACAACAATGGTAGGTTTCTTAGCATTAACTTATACCCCTATACAAGTTTTAAAAGAGTTTGGAATATTTGTAGCAATAGGTATTATTTATGCCTTTATTATAACTATAACCCTTATTCCATCTATGCAATTAATATTTAAGATAAAAAAGAAAAAAGAAGAAAATACTTTTTTATATAATATTGGCAACTTTTTAGAAAAAAAAGTAATTAAACTTATTGAAGTTAAATCAAAATTTATATGGAGTGGAGTCTTTTTTTTAATACTCTTTTCTTCAGTTGGTATTTATAAATTACAAGTGGATAATGAGATGATTGAATATTTTTCCAAAGATACAAGGGTATACAAAGATACAAAGCATATAAATGAGCATTTTGGTGGTGCATCGACTGTAGAATTTACATTAATTAATAGTAAAAATGGATTTTTTAAAGAAAAAAATAATATTGTTAAATTAGAACAAATAATTTCAGAAATAAAAAGAATACCTAATGTTGGAGCCATATATGCTTTACCAAATTTTATTAAGTTAATGAGTAAAGGACTACATGAAGACCAAAATAAATATTTTAAACTTCCTGATAATCCTCTAGCATATTCACAATACCTCTTTTTATATGAGAATAGTAATGGTAATGAAATTTTTAATGTTGTTAATCATAATTACAATGAAACAAGAATTATAATTTTTGTGAAATCCGACAAAACATCCATTATGGATAATATTATTGTTGAATCTACAAAATATATAGAGGAAACTTTGCCTAATGTAAAGATAATCCCATCAGGTTTTGGAGAAACATTAGTTTCAACTAGAGATGAAGTAATCTATGGTCAGATAAATAGCTTACTTATCTCTTTTATTGCAATTTTTATATTTCTTATTTTTCTATTTAAAGATATTCGAGTTGCTCTTTTAGGTATGGTTCCATTAGGCTTAACTGTTTTAATTAACTTTGGATTAATGGGATGGTTAGGCTTTTATCTTGATGTGGGAACAGCTATTGTTGCAGCAATAGCAATAGGAATAGGAGTCGATAATGCAATTTATTTTATAAGTTATTATAATGAGGCTATTGGAAATTCAAGAGAAAAAAGTACTTCAGCTGTGCGAACTGTATTTAATGCACTTTATGGAAATTCATTAGTTTTAGGAATGGGTTTTTTAGTTTTAATATTAGCAGATCATACAGCTTTAATTAATTTAGGATGGTTAGTATCTTTAACAGTGATTTTATCAGCACTCATTACATTAATTGTACTACCCTTATTATTTAAAACATTTGATAAAAAACAAATACAACAAAAGGAATCATAATGAAAAAATATATTATATGTTTAGCACTAGCTACTACTTTAATTCAAGCTCAAAATTTTGATGTAAATCAGATAATGAATCAAGTAAAATGGAGAGAAGATGGAGTTAGTCGTGCAGCAAATGTTACTTTGAAAATAATAGACTCATCAGGAAATACAAGAGAACGAATAGTTGATTATATAGAAAAAGATATAGGTAAAGAGAGATATACTATTCTTTATGTAGAGAAACCAAAAGATGTTAAGAAGACAACTATTCTTTTAAAGAATAACTCTAGCCAAATAGGTAATACGGCAAGTAATATCTGGTTATATATTCCTGTATTAGGAAAAGTAAAAAAATTATCTAATCAAAATAAAAGTGGTAGATTTGTAGGAAGTAATTTTCGCTATGTTGATTTAGAGTGGATAACTTTAGAAGACTATCAATATAAATTTCTAGGAGAAGAAGTTCTTTCTGATAGAAATGTATATAAAATTGAAGCAATAGCAGCTAATGATACGATTATAGAGAAAGATGGTTATAGTAAAAAAATTCTTTGGATAGATGTTGAATATAATATTATTGTACAATCTTTATATTACAATAGAGATAATTTTTTAATAAAAAAGTTGTCTGTAAAAGATATTCAAAAAATTGATGGATATTGGACTGTGATAGAACAGGTAATTGAGAATTATTTAGATAAGCAACAAACTGTTATGATTTTAGATAATGTAAAATATGATATTAGTTTACCTAATAATATTTTTACCAAAAATAAACTAGGCAAAAAAATTACATGGTAAAAAAATATATACAGATAGGAATTTTTAATATACTTTCTTTATCGTATGTAACTGCCTCGGAATTTGATATAGAGCTAGGATTTAGAAGTGATTATGTAACAAAAACTGAAGAGATAGCTCAAAAAAAAGTATACTATACTTTAGAGTATACAAATATATTAAATGATTTCAAGATAAATATTATAAGTAGAGGATACTTTGATTTTGACAAATCAAAGTATCATGATTTATGGTTTGATGAATTTACAATTAGTAAAGATTATGAAAATTTCTCTTTTTTATTAGGTAAACATCAAGTTAATTGGGGAGAAAGTGATTATCTTAGAGTTGTTAATGTAATTAATCCTATTAATTTAAAAGATTATTATTTATCTTATATTGAAGATTATAAAAAAGCAAACAGCTCACTATGGATGTTTCAAAGTGAATATACAGGAAATGATTGGGGTAGTAGTTTATTAATAATACCTGATTTTGAATCAACTGTTTTTCCTCATTCTCAAACAGGTTTTTATAATGAAAGTTTATCCTCTTATGAGAGTATACAAGAAAACAACCCTAATAAATTTGATATTAAAGATATAAGTGTTGCTTTAAAGATAAATAAGGAAATAGATAATTATGATTTTTCTGTCTATTCATATTATGGATGGAATCATACTTCACTTATTACTTCAAGTTTAAAGAAAGAATCATTTCGTAGAAAAGTTTTAGGAGTTTCTTTATCCAATACTATAGGAGAATTTGTTATTAGAACAGATAATGCTATTTATTTGGATGAGAAGTTCCAAGAAATTAATTATGGAACTAGCGAAAAGGATAGTATAAAAAACTTAATTGCTACAGATTGGAATGATGCTAGTCATAGTATAAGTTTACAAGTATTAAGTACGCATATACTTTCTTATTCAAATAATATTATTGAAGATGAAGATACTATAGAAGGAACATTTTATATAGAAAAAAGAATAAATAACAATAATATAGTTTTTTCTAATTTACTTTTGAATAATTTTAGTACAAATACAGGGATTAATGAATTCAAAGTTAAATATAGATACAAAGATAATATAAACTTGTATTTTGGATATGACTCTTTTTGGGGAAATGAAGGAATATTGTCTGGCTATTCAAATCAAAATAGAGTTTTTGGATATATCAAATATTTTTTTGATATAGAATCTTAAATTATTAGACAAGGAGAATAAATGAAATTTTTAGCAAAAAAAAGTATAGTATTAATATCAATGATTACAACTTTAATTATGGTGTTTATTGTGATGGTTATTGTTAATCCTATGATTGATGGGGGAAATGGTTTTAATGTTATTGCGTTACAGTTATCATTTGACAATACTTTAGGAGAAAAAATAGTGTCAAATTGGAATATTGAAGCATTTAACCAATGGATTATAATGGATTATATATATGCATTAAGTTATGTGACCTTTTTTTCTTCATTAATTTTATGGTTAGAAAAAAGTAAAAACTTATCAAATAGTATAGTTCCGTATATTGCATTAAGTGCAGGAATATTTGATTGGATTGAAAATAGTTTAGAGTTATGGTTTTTAAATCATATCGAAACTTTTTCTTCAACTCTATTTTTTATTCATTCTGTATTTGCAACTTTAAAGTGGTTGGCACTTCCTATTATTATAGGAACTATAATTAAGCTTTATCAAAAAAAATAAGCCGAAGCCAAAGCTGCACAGCCACAAGCTGATGTTCTTTTAAACTTTGCATCATTTCGTTCTGCTTATGATGTAACAATGGAAGCTCTTGAAGTTGGTGGTTTTTCATCTATGATGATTACAGCAGAAGGAATCCCTGAAAGACTTG
>DQSS01000351.1 GCA_015663165.1 Arcobacter sp.
GATAGAAATATCTCTGATAGAAGAATATACCCAGCGATAAATATTATGAAATCAGCTACAAGAAAAGAAGAACTACTTCAATCTCCTGAAAAACTTCAACGTGTTTGGGCATTAAGAAGTGCAATTAGCCAGATGGAAGATATAGAAGCTCTTAAATTTTTATATGCAAAAATGCTAAAAACAGAAAATAATGAAAAATTCTTATCTCAAATGAATGAAAATTAAATAAAAACAATTTTCTATCTAAAAGGAGTATTGCATGCAAAAAGTAGAAAGAAAATTTAAAATAAAGCTTTACATAAATAAAAAAGGGCAAGTATCGATAAGCGATTTAGCTAAAAATTTTAATGTTACTAGTGAAACAATAAGAAGAGATTTAACTGAGCTAAAAAATGAAAATTTTATTGAAAAAGTTCATGGTAGGGCTATTAGTTTACAAAAAGAGACTGAAGATCCTCTACAAGAACGCTTCTATCAAAATACCAAAGAAAAAGAAATAATTGCACTAAAAGCAATAAAACATCTAAAAGAAAATTCTAGAATCTTTATAGATTTTGGCTCAACAACATTAGCGCTATGTGAAGAGATGTCAAGAATAAACGATCTAATTATATTTACAAACTCTCCTTTGTTGGCCAAAACAATATTAGATGCAAATAGTTCACATGAAGTACATATTATTGGTGGTAAATATTCACTAAAAATGCATCAAAATATAGGCTACACGACCATCAATAGTATTTTAAATGAATTTGTTGATTTATCTATAATAAGTACAGTTGCAATAGATATAGAACAAGGATTTTTTAATGAAAATCAACATGAAACTGAAATTGCAAGAGCCATGATTAAAAGCTCAAAAGAGTGTATGCTTTTAGCTGATAATAGCAAAATAAATAAAAATGGGATTTGGAAAACTTGTTCTTTTTCTCAAGTTCACTATCTAATTAGTGAAGAAAAAAATAGCACCATATCTAATATATGTAAAAAGTTTTCTATTAATTATATATAAAGTAAAAGTATCGAAGCTAATAAAAGCTTCGATACCTCTGTTTATTTTATATTGTTTGCTTCTTTTTTCTCTAACTCTATATCTTCTTGTTCAAGCTTTTCTGCCGTTGGAACAGAAATTTTAATAGCTAACCAAACTGCAAATAAACCAGCTAATAATTTACCCAATAGAATTGGCAATATCATTGTTGGCTGAAAGTTGGCAGTAAAAGAGAGATGATCTCCAATTAATGCTTGGGCACATACACCAAATGCAATAGTTATAACTTTATCACGTGCATTCATTTTTGGGAACATGTGATAAGTTGCAATAATGTTTGCTAAAACCATAACAAAACCAACAGAACCGTACTCAGTTAATCCAATTTTAGTACCAAGTTTTTCCATAGGCTTTGAAGCATATTTGTAAAATAAATAAACCATAGGGAATGTTCCTGCTAGCATAATTCCTATATAACCAGCTATCTCTATCGCTCTAAACAATTCTTTTTCATCTGCGAACAGTGAAAGGAAAACCCAACCGCCAAATACACTACTAAATACACCAGTAAAATACTCAACTATAACAATTGCTAAAACACCTTTGATCCAGATGTCTAGAATAACACCAAAAACCAAGAAGCCTTTTATCATCTGTTTTGTAAAAAACTTTAGACCCAATGCTAAAACTAAACAAAAGACGATTAATGGTGATACGTATCCTAGTATCGTTCCAAAGTCCATTACCAGCATATAACTTGCTTCACTATTGGTGGATATGATATCTCTGATCGGGGTATTTGTGTAAACTGTAAGAACCATAGATATGATAACACCAAGTGGCACACTAGCTAAACCAGCCATTGCTCCTAATGCTAAATACTTGTGATCTTTTTTTGGCAACATTGTAAGTCCAACAGGAATAAGGTAAACTATAACCGCTCCTGAAAAATAACCTGCAACAGCAGCAGTAATCCATGCTTCTCTAGTAGAAGCCATAGCATCTGCGAGCTGATAACCACCCATATCTACTGCTATAATAGCAAGTGCAGCTATTGCTGCATCAGATGACATTGCTTCAAATGAAGGCCCTAATAATGTCTCAATAACATTTGACAAAATTGGTATTGATGCCATTATACCTGCTTGTGCTAAAAATACAGGTCCAATAGTATGAATACCTGTAACAAACTCTTTTCCTAAACCCTTTTCAGAATCATAAACCGAAGCCGCAGCTCCAATTAAAACTCCAACCATCATTATGTAAATAATGAAATTCCCAAACTCTACCATATTAATTCTCCTTTTTTTCTAATTTATATAACTCTTGTTCCTCTAGATTTTTGAACTACTCTTTCAAATTTCTCGAGCCATAATTCTCTATCAACGTTATTTGGCATATACTCCTTATTTTTTGTTTCTTTTATTTTTAAATCACCTAAACCTAAACCTTTGTAAGCTAAAAGCCCAACACCTAAGCTTGTTAACTCATTATTTTGAGGTATGGTAACTTTTTTTCCTACTACATCTGTAAAAAATTGAGCAAAGTATGGATTTTTTACTAAACCTCCATCTATTGAAATTTTTTCACTTAATTTTGTAAAATTATCCATTATTTTAAAATTGCTTACAGCCCTAAATGAAATGCCTTCTAATACAGATTGCAATAAATCTGCTCGTTGTGTTTCTAAAGACAGTCCAGTCCAAGTTCCACTAGCTGTTCTATCCCAATACGGACATGCTAGTCCTGAAAGAGCAGGAACAAATATGACATCTCTTTCAATTGCACTTTTTTTCTCAAAATTATTAATCTCTTTATATGTATCAAATAATCCTAATTTTTCCAACCAATCAACAGCTGAGCCTACATTATAAACTCCTGCATCAAGTCCGAAAACTGGCTTTTCATCGCCAAACTTCCAAAACAAGGCTGAAGAAAGTCCTGTTTTTTTATCTACAACTAATTCATTACCAGTTATAACTTGCATAAATGCACCTGTTCCAAATGTTGCTTTTGAATCTCCTATTTTGGAACATCCATGCCCATAAACAGCCGCAAATTGATCCACCATAACTGAAGTTAAAGGAATATATTTACCATTTAATTTATGAAAACCAAATTCCCCTATATTGCTTCTTATTGGAGGAAGAATATCAATTGGAACATCAAATATCTTACATAATTCATCATCCCACTCTAGTGTTTTTGCATTAAATAAAGAAGTTCTAGAAGCACTATTGTAATCAGTGCAATATACTCCTGTTAATCTATCGATAAAGAAACTCTCACTCGTTCCTATTCTTAAACGCTTCTTTTTTAAAGCCAACTTTACTGCAGGAACATTCTTTAATAACCAAGAAATTTTACTTGCTGGAAAATAAGAGTCAAGAAGAAGGCCTGTTTTTTCTTGTATTATTGGTTCTAAGCCGTCATCCTTTAGTCTTTGTACTTCTTTTTCTGTTCTTTGGTCTTGCCACACTATCATATTGTATAATGCTTCTTTTGTGTGTGCATCCCATGCGACAATGGTTTCACCTTGATGACTAAGCCCTATAGCATCAATATTTTCAACACTTTGCAATGAATAACAAATATTTTCATAAATTTCATCTGGATTATGCTCTACCCAACCAGAATTTTTTACTATCTGTGCATGCGTTCTTTGAAAAGTAATTTTACTTTCACCATTGTTCTCTAAACTCATAATCTTTGTAGAAGTTGTTCCTTGATCTACAGCAGCTATTCTTATATTGCTCATTCTTATCCTTCAAGAAGTAAATAAATTTCTAATTTAAATAGAATCTTTAAAAAAATATTTAATAAATATTCCATATCTACTCTAACAAATTTTATAAATAAATGTCAATAAAACAACAAATTTTCTCATTTTTATTGTTTTATGTTACTTTTTGCTGCTTTTTTCTTCTTTTGTTGCTTTTTTTTGTTTTTTTGCTAAACTTTTATTTAACTTAACAGTAGGAAAACAAAATGAATGATTCTATTTATGATTTAATTGTTATAGGTGGTGGTGTTGTAGGGTGTGCAATAATGAGGAAACTAACTCTTCAAGGATTAAAGCCCATACTGCTAGAAAAAGGTGGCGATATATTATCTGGAGCCAGTAAATCTAATAGCGGAATTCTTCATACTGGTTTTGATGCTCCTGAAGGAAGTTTAGAACATAAGTTAATTCAAAAAGGTTATAAAGAGTACTTAAATATATATGAAAAATTCAACTTACCTCTTATAAAAAAATCAGCGAACGTAGTAGCATGGAATAAAGAAATGTTAAGTTCACTTGAAATGATTTTGCAAAAAGCACATAGAAACAATGTAAAAGATGTAACCATAATAGACAGAAAAACACTTCTTGAGAATGAACCAAATTTATCGAAAGAGGCATTAGGTGCTGTTCATGTTCCAAGAGAATACGTAATAGATTCATGGAGTTCTCCTTTAGCCTACTTAACTCAAGCGGTTGAGCATGGTGCAAAATACAGCTTTGACACAAAAGTTATAAGTGGAGAATTTAAAGATGGCATATGGAATATAGAAACAAATAAGGGAGTATTTCAAGCAAAATATGTTATCAATTCAGCAGGAATATATGGCGATAAAATAGAAGAAATTTGTGGCAAACCTCCTTTTGAACTTAGACCAAGAAAAGGTCAATTTTTATTATATGAAAAGGCTGCTGGCAAAAATATAAACTCCATTATACTTCCAGTTCCAACTAAACTAACCAAGGGAGTTCTACTAGCTAGCACTATAAATGGAAACCTTATAGTAGGACCAACGGCACAAGAACAAGAGAACAGAGATGAAGCTAGAGTTGAAGAAGACATACTAAATGAGTTAAAAGAAAAAGGTGAAAAAATATTTCCTGGTTTAGTCAACTACGCACTTGCAGCAACGTTTGCGGGTCTTCGTACTGCAACAAATCATAACGATTATCAAATATATCCTACTAAAGAAAAAAATTGGATATGCGTAGCTGGAATCAGATCAACTGGACTATCTTCTTCACTAGGAGTAGCTTCATACGTATGGGACTTGATGGTAGAAAATTTTGATATTGATACTAAACCTATCGATAAAAAAGACATTATTTGGCCTCAAATGAAAAACTTATGCGAAGAGTTTACAAGAGATCATGAACTTAAAGATAGTGGAGAGATTATGTGCCACTGTGAAAATGTTACAAAACGCGAGGTCGATATGGTTTTTACTTCAAAAGTAGTGCCTAATAACCTCGCAGGAGTAAGAAGGCGAACCAGAGTAATGATGGGAGTCTGTAATGGTTTTAACTGTGCTCATAGAGTAAGTAAGATGTGTAGAGAAAAACTAGATAATAAAGACGATAATAACACTACTTATGATGTCATCATAATAGGCTCTGGTCCTGCTGCTTTAGGAGTAGCTACAACTCTTGAAAAATCAAATAAAAGCTATCTTGTGCTAGAAAGAGAATCGTATATTGGTGGTATACCTATAACATGTGATCATCCTAGTTTTGGTTATAAAGTTTTTAAAAGACCCATGAAAGGTAAAAATTTCATAGCAAAATTAAAAAAGAAACTTGACCTAAATAAATTTAGACTCAATACTTCAGTACTAAAAATAGACGAAAACGGAAATATCAATGCTAGAAACACTAATGGCCTCATTACTTATAAAGCAAAAAATATTGTATTGGCTACTGGATGTAGAGAAACCCCTAGACATGCTAGGTTAGTAAGTGGTCTTAGACCAAAAAATATTCATACAACAGGATCAATACAAAGATTACTTGAAGCTGATGAGCAATTAGGTTTTAAAAATCCAGTCATTATTGGAACTGAAATAGTAAGTTTTTCTGGACTAGTGAGCTGTCTATCAAATCAAGCAAAACCAAAAGCTATGATAGAAGAATTGGACAAAATAAATTCTTTCCAAGCTTTAAAATTACTTCCAGCTTTATTGGGTATACCTGTTTATAATAGTGCAAAAATAATAGATATTAATGGTGTTAAAGATATAGAATCTATTGGTATAAACATGAATGGTGTACAAAAAAATATAAAATGTGACGCTATTATATTTAGTGGAAAATTTGTACCTGAAGATATTTTAGTTTTTAACTCTTCTTTGGAAAAATATACAGAAAATAGAATATTAAAAACTGATTCTAAAGGTAATATTAAAAATACAAATATTTGGTCGTGCGGAGGTATGCTTTCACCTGGTATTGCTGGTGACAAATGCTTTCTTCAAGGTTTAGAACTTGGTTATTTTTTAAGTTAAAAAAAGAGGAAAGAGATTTTTTATCTCTTATCCTCTACTTCTATGAAGTGGGTGTTGATAATCGTTTTTTTCACATCCACTAAAAATAGCCCCTACTGCTAAGATCAGTAAAACACTTA
>DQSS01000278.1 GCA_015663165.1 Arcobacter sp.
TAAGCTATCACTTTCTTACTTATGAAACTAGGCAACCATATAACGTGGTGAAACTGGACAATGGATATTACAATGCCAGTGATGACAGGAATAGAGGCACTTAAAAAGATAAAAAAAGGTTATAAAGATGCAAAAGTTATCATGGTAACTTCTCATGGTGAAGAAAAACTTGTAATGGAATCTATAACATCTGGAGCTAAAGGATATATTTTAAAGCCAATTAATGCAGATAAGATTTCAACAGTACTAAATAAAGTATTTCCAGTATTGTAGGATATAAAATGAATAACGATACTAAAAATATAAAAAAAATTATAGAGTGTATACAAAAAGAAATTGATTTATTTATTTGCCAAAGTATGTCACTTGAAATAATAGAAAAAAGAAATGATATTGAGTGTATAGGAAAAAGATATTTTTCAACAATTACACTAGAAGATAAAGGTTTATTTACAATAACAATGAATATTGATGATGACTTATTTGATGTTTTTTTCAACAACTTTTTTGATTGTGAATTAGAAGAAAATGAAAAAGAAGAATTAATAGATGCCTTACCTTCTGAGATTATAAATACTATAGTAGGATTAGCAATAAAAGATTTTCCAGAAGAATTTGAAAACTTACAATTAGGATTACCAAGTTTAGAAAGTATAAATGGTGCTGATTATCAATTTAGCAATACTTTTTCTATTAAAACAAATAATGGAAGTTTATGTTTTCATATTGTTTATTCAGATAACTAAAAGGAAAGCACTTGAAAAAAAAAGTAATATTATTTGATCTTGATGGAACACTAATAGATAGTACCAAAGCAATAGTAGGTACATTTAATCATAGTTTTGAGAAACTTAAATTTGATTTTAAGGGTGATGACGAAGATATCAAAAATGAAATCGGATATCCTTTAGATGTTATGTATGAAACTCTAGGGGTGCCAAAAGATAAAGTTTGGGACTTTGTAGATGAATATAAACAAAGATATAGAACAATATCACTAGAGCAAACAACACTTTTACCAGATGCTATAAATAGTCTAAAACTCGCAAGTACAATAGCAAGACTAGGAATAGTTACAACAAAAACTACACAATATACTATTCCCTTACTAGAAGATATGGACATAATGAAATACTTTGAATGTATTGTTGGAAGGCAAGAAGTACAAAACCCAAAACCACATCCAGAACCAGTACTAAAAGCTATGGAAATGATGGATGTAACAAATAGTAACTTTGATATTTATATGATAGGAGATACTAAGTTAGACCTAATAGCAGCTAAAGAAGCCGGTGTTACGGGAATTGGAGTATTGTGTGGATATGGTAAAAGGGAAGAATTGAAACAATATGCAAGCGTAGTTGTTTCAAATTCTGTAGAAGCAGTAAAAAGCATAAGTAATCATTAAAATTAAAGCATCCTATAAGTTGTATTTGTTTAAAATTGAGTAAATTATTAGATATTAAATATTAAGGAGACGATATGCTAGAAATTAGATGGCATAGTAGAGCTGGTCAAGGTGCTGTAACAGGTGCTAAAGGACTTGGTTCAGTTGCAGCAGAGACAGGTAAACAAGTACAAGCATTTTCATTTTATGGTTCAGCTAAAAGAGGGGCTTCAATGACTGCTTATAACAGAATTGATGATAACTTGATTTTAAATCACGAAAGATATATGAGACCAGATTTTGTTTTTGTTATTGATCCGGCATTAGCATTTACAGATAACATTACTGAAGATTGTGGAGATAATACAAAATATATTATTACTACTCACCTTGAAAAAGATGAATTAATTTCTTTAATTCCTGCTTTAGAAGGTAAAGAAGATAATGTTTATATATTAGATTGTTTAACAATTGCACAAGAAACAATTGGTAGACCAATTCCAAATACACCAGTACTTGGAGCATTTATGAAAATATCTCAAATGTTCCCAATAGAAGAGTTTAAATCTTCTATGAGAGTAATTCTTGGTAAATTACCAGAAAAAATCGTTGATGCGAATATGCTTGCTATTCAAAGAGCATATGACGAAGTAAGATAAGGAATATACAATGGCAAAAGAAAAAGATTTATCAACTAGAGTTGTACCAACTCTAACTACATTACCTGATTCAAAATCAATCTATGATATGGGTTGGGATGAATTAGTTCAAGGTGCTGCGTGTTTTTCATTTGATGGTGAAATTGATCATACAGTAGTAGAAACTCAACCAGAAAATAGAAATTATGCAGAAACAAACTCTATAAACAAATATGTTGGAGATTGGAGAGTTGTAAAACCAGTATGGCAAGTAGATCTATGTATTGACTGTCAAAACTGTTGGTTATACTGTCCAGATACATCTATTATATCAAGAGATAAAGAGATGGTAGGAATTGATTATGATCATTGTAAAGGTTGTGGTATTTGTGTGGAAGTTTGTCCTACAAATCCTAAATCATTATTAATGTTTAGTGAAAATATGAAAAATGAAGAAGCTCTGACACAATGGCCAGAGAAAACAAAGAAAGGTGAATAATGTATAGAAATAAAAAATCTATGGAATTAAATACTGTAGAAGTATGGGATGGAAATGTAGCAAATGGACAAGCTTTAAGACAAGCTAGTGTTGATGTTGTATGTGCATACCCTATTACTCCATCTACAGGTACAGTTGAAGCTTATGCTTCACACCACGCAAACGGATATGTTGATGGTGAATTTGTGATGGTTGAATCTGAGCATGCAGCAATGTCTGGATGTATTGGAGCAAGTGCAGCTGGTGCAAGAGCAGCTACTGCTACTTCTTCTCAAGGTTTAGCACTTATGGTTGAAACTTTATACCAAGCATCTGGAATGAGAATGCCAATCGTACTATGTATGATAAATAGAGCATTAGCAGCTCCACTAAATGTAAATGGTGACCACTCTGATATGTATCTTGCAAATCAATCTGGTTGGATTTCAATTGATGCATGTACACCTGAAGAGTCGTATGACTTAGTGTTTTGTGCATTTAGAATTGCAGAGCATTTAGATGTAAGACTTCCAGTTATTATCAATCAAGATGGTTTCTTAACATCTCACAAAGCTCAAAATGTAAGACCTTTAACAGATCAAGACGCTTATGACTTTGTTGGTGATTATGTAGAAGTTAACTCTATGTTAAACTTTGACAAGCCTGTAACTCATGGTGTACAAACAGAATCTGATTGGCATTTTGAGCATAAAGCTAAACAAAACAAAGCAATGATGGGTTCTCCAAAAATTATCCAAGATGTTTTTGATGAGTATGCTAAACTTTCTGGTAGACAATATAACTTAATTGAAACTTACCTTTGTGAAGATGCTGAAGTAATATTAGTATCTATGGGTACAACTTATGAAACTACAAAAGTTGCTGCTGATAAAATGAGAGCTGAAGGTAAAAAAGTTGGTGTTATGATGCCAAGAGTATTTAGACCAACTCAAATTGATTTATTTACTGACCTTTTCAAAAATGCTAAAGCAATTGTATGTATGGATAGATCAGCTCCAGGTGGGCAAATGGGTCTATTATATGCTGATATTACAGGTGCTTTATATAACACATCTTCAAGACCATTAATATCTAATATTATTTATGGTTTAGGTGGAAGAGATATGAATATTGAAAATATTTGTGGTGTTATTGATCATGCTTTTGCTGAAGTTGCAGCAGGTAAACTTGATGGTTCAATCCAAAGATGGATTGGAGTAAGAGGTCCTGAATTAAATTACTATAACGTGGAAGGAAACTAAGATGTCATGTTCAACAGGTGGATGCGTTCCACACGGAAATAAAGAGATTAAAAACTTAAAATCTTTCTCTACATCTGCAGAGAGATTTGAAGGTGCACACGTACTATGTCCAGGTTGTGCTCACTCTATTATTGTTAGAGAGATATTAAATGCTTCTAACGATAATATGGTACTAGGTTCAAGTACAGGTTGTCTTGAAGTTTGTACAGCGATTTATCCTCATACTTCATGGGATAGTTCATGGATTCATATTGGTTTTGAAAATGGTTCTACAGCAGTTGCTGGTGCAGAATCTGCAAACAGGGCTTTAAGAAACAAAGGTAGAATTGACCCTACAACACCAGAGCCTAAATTTGTTGCTTTTGGTGGAGATGGTGCTACTTATGATATCGGATTCCAATGGATTTCTGGTTGTTTTGAAAGAGGTCATGACATGATGTATGTATGTCTTGATAACGAAGTATATGCAAATACAGGTGGTCAAAGATCATCTTCTACACCAATTGGTGCAAGTGCAACTACTTCTCCTGCTGGATCAACTTCTTATGGTGAGAAAAAACATAAGAAAGATATGATGTCAATTATGGCTGCACATGGTGCTCCATATGTTGCTCAAATCGCTCCAAATAAATGGAAAGATATGGTTAAAAAAATCCAAAAAGGTTTTGATGCAAAAGGTCCTGTATTTATTAATGCAATGTCTGCTTGTACTACTGAGTGGAAATTCCCTATTCATCAAACAATTGAAGTAAGTGATATGGCTACTGATTCATTAGTATTCCCACTTTACGAGATCATTGATGGTAGAGAATTAAATATTACTTATAGACCAAAAAATATCGTTCCAGTTAGAGATTATCTTGGTGTTCAAGGTAGATTTAAACATCTATTTACTCCTCAGTATGAATATCTAATTGATGAGTGGCAAAAAAGAGTAGACAAAGATTGGGACTACTTACAGCGAAGAGAAGAAGCAAGAGTGTAATTTTTCGCCAATAACGCGGCGATTAAATACTTTTTTACTTCAGTCATTTACTAAAGTAAACTCTTTTCGTAAGAAAAGAATTTACTCTTGGTTATTGACAAAAACTTACACTCTTGCAAGAGTATAAACTGAAAATTTTAAAATATAAACTATAATCCTTACTTAATATTAATATTATCTTTTCTTGATAATATCTCTTTATGAAAAAAACATTATTAACACTAACAACACTAGCTACTTTTGCCTTTGGGTCTATAAATATCAATGACGATATGAGTACATTCTCACATTCGGATCAGTTTGATAAAATACATACTGTAACTAATTCTACAACTCAGATGATTTTTGCTTTTAAGAAGGCTTCTGGACATTCTTTGAAAGAATTTTTGGCTTCTAAACCAAATGATTATTTAACTTCTAAAAATATTATGAATATTGCTGATGTATCTGCTATGCCTACTATTATTCAGTGGTTTGCTCTTCCATCTTTAAAAGACTATGCTTTTCCTATTATTATTTTAAATGATGATGAAATATCTGAGAAGTTTAAAAAAGATGAAAAGAATATTGAAAAGATAATTGTGGTAATATTAAAAAACAAAAAAGTTGTAGATATCAAATATTTTGATGATGTAAAAAAACTTGAAATTCATTTAGAAAAATAAGGAAAACAATGAGCGAAATCAAAAATATCACTATAAAAAAAGAAGCAAATATTTACTATGATGGTAAAGTTACAAGTAGAAGTATCACTTTAGAAAATGGAGAATCTCAATCTTTAGGGATTATGCTTCCTGGCGAGTATACATTTGGTACTGAGGCGGCTGAAATTATGGAGATGTTAAGTGGGGAGCTGGATATAAGACTTCCAGGGGAAGGTTGGAAAACATTAAATACTCCAGAGTCTTTTAATGTTCCTGCTAATTCATCTTTTGATTTAAAGATTAAAACAGTTACTGATTACTGTTGTTCATATATTAAATAATCATTTAATATAAAGGTAGTATTTTAGTAAATACTACCTACACTATCGTCCATATATTCATTTATCTTTTCTAGCATATTTTCATAAGACAAATTACCTTTGTTGTTAAACATTACAATTTCTTCTCCAAAATCATCATGTATAAAATGTTCACTTTTAATAACTTTTTTATATAATTCTTGAGTTTCTGCATCACTTTCTATTTTATTGTATAAAAACCAATTTATGGTACTTTCTTCTATTCTTAAAAGACCATAAGTATTTTTAGCATCAACATAGTCTTGTATAGTTCCATTTTCAAATCTTGCTCCCACAGCCATATCATCTTCGTTTAAAATCATTTCCATTATATTCTATCCTTCTTTACTCTTAAAATTTATATCGAATAATATCTATTATTTCTTAAATATTAAGAATAACTAACCAAGTAAATAAAAGTAAAACAATAATTTGGCTAATATAAATACAATAATATAAAAAGGTTTTTATAGTGGAAGAATTTTTAATAAAAGCAAAAGAATCAGCAAGTACATTAGGCACTTTAAGTGGTGCAGTAAAAAATGACATTTTAAATCAAATGGCAAATGCACTTGTAGAAAATAGTAATATAATAATCCAAAAAAATAAATTAGATATGCAAGCAGGAATAGACAATAATCTTAGCTCTGCTCTTATGGATAGACTACTTTTAAATAAAGAAAGAGTAGAAGGTATGAGTACCGCTATAAAACAAATAGCAGCACTAAAAGACCCTGTAGGAAGAATACACGAAGGTTGGACAACAGATACTGGGCTAAATATTCAAAAAGTCTCAGTTCCTATTGGAGTAATTGGAATCATATATGAAAGTAGACCAAATGTTACAAGTGATACTGCTGCTCTTTGTTTTAAAAGTGGAAATGTTTGTATTTTAAAAGGTGGAAAAGAAGCTGAAAATTCAAATAAAATAATTGCTAAAACTTTACAAGAAGTATTAGAAAAAAACAATCTTCCAAAAGAGATGATTTCACTGTTACCTGATAGTAGTAGAGAAGGTGTTGCAAATCTTATCAAGCAAGATAAATATGTTGATTTAATCATACCAAGAGGTGGAGAAGCTTTAATAAAATATGTAACATCAAATGCAAGTGTTCCTGTGGTAAAACATGATAAAGGTCTTTGTCATACATTTATACATAGAGATGCTGATTTTACAAAAGCACTTGATGTCGCTATAAATGCTAAGTGTAGAAGAGCTGGAATTTGTGGAGCTATGGAAACACTTCTTGTGGATGAAAATATTGCTTTTGAGATTCTTCCAAAGATTCAAAAAGAATTTGCTAAGTTTGAAACAGAACTTAGAGGTTGCGAAAAGACAAGAAATATTATCAATGTAAATAAAGCAACATCACAAGATTGGAATACAGAATACTTAGACAATATTTTATCTATAAAAGTTGTAAAAGATACAGATGGTGCAATTGAACATATCAAAGTATATGGTTCAGGACATTCAGATGCAATAATTACAGAAAATTATACACAAGCAGAAGAATTTTTAAATAGTGTAGATAGTGCATGTGTATATTTAAATGCATCAACACAATTCACAGATGGTGGAGAATTTGGTTTTGGAGCTGAAATTGGTATTAGTACAAATAAACTTCATGCAAGAGGACCAATGGGATTAAACGAACTTACAACATATAAGTTTAAGATATTAGGAAATGGACAGGTAAGAGCATAATGGCAACACATGAAATAGCATCAGTATGTACATACTGTGGAGTAGGTTGTGATATCACAGCAGTAGTTGAAGACAATAAAATTCAAAAGATTTATGCACAAGCAGATGGATATGTAAGCCGTGGAAAACTTTGTATAAAAGGCAAGAGTGGATATGAATTTGTTGATTCAGATTTAAGAGTAAGAGATGTAAGAATTAGAAAGTCATTTATAGAAGATAACTATGAAGAGATGCCAAGAGAATTAAAAGCAAGAAGAAATACTTTAGTTAGTCTTGATGAAACTTGGTACACAGCTAACTATGAATTTGCTACATCTTTAAGTGCTTGGAAACTAAGCGCTGTGAAAGAAAAGTATGGAAGACATGCCTTTTCTGCTATGGGTGGAGCAAGAACTTCTTGTGAATCTGCATACTCTTTACAGAAATTTGCAAGACAAGCAATGGACTCACCAAATATTGATAATTGTGCAAGAATTTGTCATGCACCAAGTCTTAGTGGAATGAAACCTACTATTGGAGAAGGGGCTGCGACTAATCCTTTTGACGATATATTTAAAACAGAATTTATGATTGTAATTGGTTCAAATACAACAGAAGCTCATCCTATTGTTGCAAATAGAATGATTGAAGCTGTTAGAAATAAAACAGCGACTTTAGCTGTTATGGATGTACGAAAAATACAGTTAAATAAGTATGCCAAATATGAAGCTGTTATGCCATTTGAAGCAAATCTTTTAGTTATAAATATGTTAGCTTATGTGATTATCACTGAAGAACTTTATTGTCAAGACTTTATAGATAACAGAACAGCAGGATTTGAAGAGTTTAAAACTAGTATTTTAAATGACGAATATGCAAATCCAGACTATATGAAAAAAATCAAAGGTTATGAAGAACTTGCAGAGCTAATTCCTACAATTGCTAGAAAATACGCAACAAGTAAATCTATGCTATTTTGGGGACTTGGAATAAGCGAACATCTTGATGGTTCTTATGCTGTTATGGCTCTAGTTCATCTTGCTTTAATGACTGGAAATGTTGGAAAAGAGGGTGCTGGACTTATGCCTTTAAGAGGTCAAAATAATGTTCAAGGTGCTTGTGATGTCGGATGTTTACCTTACTATGCTCCTGATTATCAAGAGCCTGCTGAAATAGGTCTAAAAACTCCTGAAGCACTTGATGCTATGCTTGAAAATAAAGTAAAAGCACTATATGTTATGGGTGAAGATTTTACACATATTCATACAAATCAAAATAAAGTACATAAAGCAATTGAGAATTTAGAAGTTATAATTGTTCAAGATTTATTTATGAGTGATGTAGCTACTAAAGCTGATATTGTATTTGGTGTAAAATCTGCTTATGAAAAAACTGGCGTCTATGTAAATGCTATGAGAAGATTACACCTATCTCAACCAATAATTGAAAATGACTTACCAGATGATTGGGAAGTTTTAAGAGATATTGAAAATAAAATCAAAGGTGAATTCCTTTACAATACAAGTGAAGATGTATGGAATGATATCCGAATAGATGCACCTTATAGATTTTCTGGAGCTTCATATCAAAAGCTTACAAAACATAGAAGTAAAGGTATGCAATGGCCTATAAATAGAACAGACACTCCTACTCTTCACCTTGAAACATTCAGAACACCAGATGGATTAGGTAACTTTATATATCACCAGTATAAATTAAGAGAACAAATTCAAAAGTTAGTAAAAGATATTTCACATGACACATATTATCTTACAACTGGAAGATCAATTATTCACTATAATAATGCAGCACAAACCATGCATAGTCCTAAGCTTATATCTAAACATAGTGAAGATATATTACAAATATCAATACACGATAAAGATAAGTTTGAAGGTACTACTCAAGTAATTTTAAAGAACCAGTATGGTGAAACAAACCCGCTAAATATCAAGTTTGTGAAAACTTTAAAAGTAGGTACATTATATACGACATTCCATCACGCTAAATCTCATATAAACTATATCTTTGGCGATGAAGCAGATGAATTAGTTATGACTGCAAGATTTAAATCAACAGAAGTAGAAATCATCAAGTTATGATTTTGAAATCTTTAGTTATTGTATTTTTATTTGTATTTTCAATTAGTACAAATTTAAATGCAAGTGTAGCTTCTGATTTGAAAAAGTTCAAAAAAGAATTAAAGAAAAAGAACTACATAGATGCTATGGATATATACAGTAAAAATATAAATGGTCTAGAAACAGAAAAATTTCAATCACTCATATACAAAAAAATAATATCACTAATCAAAAAA
This sequence comes from Arcobacter sp., assembly GCA_015663165.1. Taxonomy (GTDB): domain Bacteria; phylum Campylobacterota; class Campylobacteria; order Campylobacterales; family Arcobacteraceae; genus CAIJNA01. The sequence continues at coordinate 9,758 of DQSS01000278.1, forward strand.
GACCACGACGAAGCAAAAATACTAATAGATAATTATCTAAGTATTGAGTACGACAATGCTTTTGGACTTTTTCTTTTATCTAAAGTATATAATGTACAAAAAGAATATATGCAATCTATAGAAGTATTGTATAAACTTAGAACACATTATTTAGATGAAAAGTTTAAAAATAATATTGAAAATACACTAGATACTGTAGTAAATTCTTACCTTAATACTTTACAAAAAGAAAAAAAACTTGATGATATATATTATTTCATAGAACTTACAAATCAAAATAACGATGAGTTAAGTATGACAAAATCATATTCTGCGCTTCTTAGAATACATCAAGATGAAGTAAATAAAAACAATATTTTAGATGCCTTAACAATACTGTACAAAATAAAAACATACTATATAGAAGAAGAGCTATTAAATAAAATAAATAGGTATTTAAATACAGTTATTTCTGAATATATAAAAAAACTTATAGAAAGTAAAGATACTATTCATCTTGATCTTTTAGAGAGTTTTTTAATCTCAAATAATGACAGTGAAAATAGTGAAAAGTTAAGAGCATTAGTAGAAAGTCAATCAAAACATAAATACGAAATACCACTTCAAACGTATGGTGTACATTATTTAGTTGATATTAGTATAAATGGTACGAATGTAAAATTACTATTAGATACAGGAGCATCAACTTCTGCCATAAATAATAGTACGATACAAAATATTGACTATAAAGTTCTAAGATATAATATTAAGATATATACAGGAAATGGTATAACATATTCAAAACTAATCTCCGTAGATACTTTTGAACTAGAAAATATTTTTATAAAAAACTTTAACTTTACAATTTTAATGCAAGACATCCCAATGTATGATGGACTACTTGGTATGAATTTTTTTAGAAATTATAAGTTTTTTATAGACCAAGAAAAAAATATTCTTTATCTGGATTAGTCTTGAGTACATCTAAGGGAAACTATTATGAAAATAAAGCAGCAGATTTTTTAGAGTCTGAAGGACATATTATAATCGAGTGTAACTTTTATGCAAAAAAATTAGGTGAAATAGATATCATCACATTAAAAGATGATGTATATCATTTTGTCGAAGTAAAAAGTGGTGAAACTTTTGAAGCTATTTACAATATAACACCAAGTAAATTACACAAATTATTAAGAAGTGTACAGTACTATTTAAAGTATAAAAATCTTGATGTAACTTATTGTATAGATGCTATAATTTATGCAGGTAATGAGATAGAGTATCTAGAAAATATAACACTATAAAAGGATTTAATATTATGTTTTACCAAAAAGAGTTAAATGCAATAAACAAATCAAATCGTTTTCGTTCTCGTAAAATTTTTGATGATAACTTAGTTGATTTGGCATCAAATGATTACCTAGGACTTTCTTCAAATAAAGAACTTTTTACACAAGCGTATGAACTTGTTTATAAGCAGAAATATACTTCTCCTAAATCATCTATTTTAGTAAATGGATATTCTTTAATACATAAAGAATTTGAGGACAAACTATGCGAATTAAATGGCTTTGAGAGTGGTATAGTTGTAGGGAGTGGATTTTTAGCCAATATTGCTCTTATAGAATCAATGGTTCGTAAAAAAGATGTATTATTTATAGATGAACAATATCATGCAAGTGGTATGTTAGCTAGTAATAATGTCCAAGGGGAAGTGATTGTCTTTAATCATAATGACTACAATGATTTAGAGTCTAAAATCATAAAATATAAAAACAATAGATTAATAATAGCAATCGAAGGTGTATATTCTATGGGTGGAGATATAGCTCCAAAAGAGTTTTATGATATTGCAAATAAATATAATGCAATTTTAATATTAGATGAAGCACATAGTTCAGGTGTAATAGGTAAAAATCTTTTAGGATGGTATGATTATTATAATTTAGAGATAAAAACAAATCATATTAAAATGGGAACATTAGGGAAAGCATATGGAAGTTATGGTTCATATATTTTAGCTTCACATCATATCATTACATATTTAGAAAATAGAGCTAAACCTATTATTTATAGTACAGCTCCTTCTTTATTTGATATTGCATTGGGACTAGTTTCCTTAGAATATATTATTTCAAATAAAGAAAAAATTAAAGAAAATATTTCAGCTCATCAACAAATTGTTAAAGATTATTTAGGTATTGAAATAAAAAGTTTAATACTACCTATAAGTATAAATGATAATAATAAGGTTCTTGAAATACAAAAGAATATGGAAGAAAAAGGCTTTGTTATTGGAGCTATTAGACAACCTACTGTTGAAAAAGCAATATTAAGAATAATTTTAAAATTAGATATATCAAACAAAACTATGATAAACTTCTTTACAAAACAACTACAATACTAACAATAGGAATACTTATATGCTCAACCCTTCTTTTTTATAATGTCCCTATAAATTCAAACCACTTAATTCAATATTCTTATTCCAAATGATAGAATAAAGTTAAGTAAAAATAGGGAAATATA
>DQSS01000268.1 GCA_015663165.1 Arcobacter sp.
GGAACACTTTTTATTAAAGAAAGCCCTGTAACTAAAATAGCAAAACTCCTCTATAAAGTTTCTCAGTCTAAAGCAGATAGAGTTTTTTTTCAAAATAGAGATGATTTTAATTTTTTTACAGATAAAGGAATAGTTACTTCTACTCAATGTGATGTTCTTCCTGGTTCAGGAGTAGATACCAATAGGTTTAAACCTCAGTATAAAGAAGAGAGTTCGAAGGTTAGGTTTCTTTTAATTGCTAGAATGATTTGGGAAAAAGGGATTGGAGAATATGTTCAAGCAGCAAGAGAAATTCAAAAAATAAATCCGAATGTAGAGTTTTGTCTATTAGGTTTTTTAGATGTTCAAAATCCAGGAGCAATAACTAAAAGTGAAATGGATGAATGGGTTGAAGAAGGTGTTATCAATTATCTAGGAATTAGTGATAATGTTGATGAAGTAATTCAGACAGCTGACTGTGTTGTTTTACCTTCGTATTATAGGGAAGGTACCCCTAAGACTTTACTAGAAAGTGGAAGCTCAGGTAAACCTATTATCACGACTGACAGCGTAGGTTGTAGAGATGTAGTAGATCATGGTATTAATGGATATATATGTGAACCTAGGTCATGGGAAGATTTGAAGTTGAAAATTGAAATGTTTTTAGAGTTAGATTATGAAGCAAGATTAGAAATGGGAAAGAGAAGTAGAGAAAAGATGACAAGAGAGTTTGATGAAAAAATAGTTATTAACAAGTATTTAGATTTATTGCATAATTAAATAGAATTTCAAAATAAAAATATGATGTATATTCTATGGAGATTAATTTATTTTGGATAATGTAAAAGAAATAGAAGAAAATGAAATGATCTTCTTAATTAATTCAATGGGTGAGGGGGGTGCTCAACGTGTCTTGTTGAGCTTAATAGAAGTTTATGTAGATGAAGGTATCGACGTGACTTTGATTTCATTAGCTAAAAATGATTTTTATGAACTTCCTACTCAAGTTAAAAAGGTATATTTACGTCAAAAGAGTAAGGAGTCTTCATTCATTTTTGAAACTTTATTAATCCCTTATTACTCATGGAAATTAAAAAAATATGTTGAAAAACATAAACTTAAAAGAGTTCAAAGTCATTTATTTCGTGCAAATTTTGTTAATCTTATAAGTAGATTTTTCGCATCGAAACATATAATCCAAGTTGTAAATCATACAGTAGTCTCCCGTTTTTTGAGGGAAGGTATTTCGGGTAGAATAAATCTTTTTCTAATTAGAACTTTATATCCGAAGACGGATAAACTTATTTATATTTCAAAGCGAATGAAAGAAGACTTTCTAAGCCATGTAAAAGATATTGGTAAGAAAAGTCATATTATTTATAATCCATATGATATATCTAGAATTTTAAGTGAGAGTAGCAATGATTGTAATAATTTTACTTTTGACAGTTCAAAAAAATATCTTATAACTGTTGGTAGGCTTGTTCCTCTTAAAAAATTTGAAAATGTTTTAAAGGTATTGAGTGATTTAGATAATACGATAGAAGTTATTATGCTTGGTGATGGTGAATGTAGAATAGCGTTAGAAGACTTAGCAAAAGAATTAGGGATTATAAGTCGTGTGCATTTTTTGGGTCAGGTTAAAAATCCGTTTGCTTATATATCACGTGCTGATTTATTTATTTCCTCTTCTTCTGTAGAAGGTTTCCCAAATGTACTGGTTGAAGCGATGATATGTCATACAGCTATTATATCCACAGATTGTATTAGTGGACCTCGTGAAATTTTAGCACCTAGTACAAACTATAGTTATCAACTGAAAGAGGGATTAGAATTAGCAGAGTTTGGAATTCTTTATGCTGTAGGAGAACTTGAAGCACTTAAAAATGCAATAAATATCTTGTTAAAAGATAAAAGTTTAAAAGTTAATTATGAAATGAAAGCTTTTGAACATAGTAAAACACTTTCCAGTTTAAACATTTCAGCACTTTATAAAGAGGCATATTTTAAATGAATATAGTTTTTATCTTACCTTCTTTAGAAAAAATTGCACCAGTTACTGTACTTGTTAATATTATCAACTTCTTAGTAAAACAAGAAAATGTAAAAGTACAAATAATTACCTTACAGCATACGCCTAAAAACAATTATAAGAATGAATTACTTGAAAAAGGTATTACTATTTATGAGTATTTGAGTTTGAAAGATGCTTATAAAGATAAGAACAGTACTTTTTGGAACAGTATTGATATTTTACATATAAATAGTCTAAAGCCAAATATCTTAGCCTATTTACTACAAAAAAAATACAGACATTTAAAATCTTTAGTAACCATTCATTCTGTAGAAAAAGTTGATTATGTTCAAAGTAGAGGTTTTTTAAAAGGCAGTTTTGGTTATAGGTTAAATGCATTGCTATGTAAAAAAAGAGATAAGGTAGTTGCTGTCTCTCTTGATGTACTTGAGTATCTAAAAAGTATGAATATTACGAACTCTATGCTCATTCATAATGGCATTAATTTTGAAGGATTTAAGGTATATCCAAATGTACAAAAAAGTCAAAACTCTATTGAGCTTGTACAAGTTGGTATTTTAAATATTAATAAGAACCAATTTTACTCTTTGCGACTTTTGAAAAACCTTTTAAAAAAAGGTTTAAAGGTGAAGTTACATCTACTTGGTGGTGTTAAAGATGATAATTATAAAAATAAACTAGATAGTTATATTGTGCAACATAAATTAGAGGAGAGCGTACTTTTTTATGGTAATGTTGAAGTTTCACGGTTAACAGAAATTTTAAGTACAAAAGATATTTTACTTATGCCCTCTTATTCAGAAGGTTTACCTCTTTCTCCTTTAGAAGGATATTTTTATGAATTACCAGCAATTACTTCTAAAAATGGTGGATTAAAAGAGGTAAATATAGAAGGTAAAACAGGTATATTAATTGATATTGAGGATGAAAGTTCATTTAAAAAAGTGGAACTTTTTATACGTAGTGGAGAATACATAGAAGTTTCAAAAAATGTTAAGCATTTTGTAGAAGAATTTTTTTCAGCTGAATTAATGGCAAAGAGTTATTATAAACTGTATAACTCTTTACTTAAGTAGTTTTATTTTAGTGACTCCATATTTCTTTATTAAATTTTACTTGCAAGTAAGCATGATAAATTTGTACGATTAAAAAATGATAACTTAAGCCTACAATCCCAAAGTAATATATAGAAGGGTAGAGTAGCAGAGAATTTAAAATCATACAGCGAAAAGTAATAACTGAAAGTTTTTTGTTTTCAGACTTTATAATTAAGAGTAAAGAGTAAAGAGGACCAATTGCAAAGAGAAGAGATATGGAAAATATCTTTAGTAGAGCAGTTGTTTGTTCTATAGGTTTACCAGAGACTAAATTTACTATTTCATAAGAGAATTGATAGACCATAAAAGATGTCAATGCCAAGGCAAGTAAATACCAAAATGAAATCTTTTTCACAAGTTTATAGTACGTCTCTTTATTATGTAAATATTTCTTTGAAAGAAAAGGGAAAATAGCTTTGGTAAAAGGGCTAAAGAGTTCTTGTGTTACTGCAAATAGCTTGTAGGCTAAAGCATAGTATCCAACAATGGTATTGTTTGCCATGAGACCCAATATAAAGATATTCATAGTAGTGTAAAAGTGTACAGCAATTTGAGATAAAAAAAGATGCCAACTATTTTTAAATTGAAAAATAATATCTGTTTGACTTGAAAATTTAAAGGGAACTTTAAAATCCCTACGAATATAGAGGAGAGAAGCCACACCAGCTAAAATAGCTAAAATACCATCAATAAGAGGAACCAGCATATAGTCCTCTTGGGAATTCACAAAAGTTAAAATAAGAACAAGTGAAATTGTGCGTTGCAGTGTACGAAAGATGGTAATGAATTTCATTTTTTCTACACCTTGAAAAAACCATGTAGGAAAAAGAGCATCTCCAATAACCACTAGAAAGGTATAGAGAAAAATGCTTGTCTCTATTGAAATCCTATCAATGCTTACTATCATGAGTAATAGAATTAGAAAGGTTATACCCACTAAGATAAATCTTACTGTAAGTATTGATGATAAAATTTTACTTAGTTCTTCTTTATTGTCTTTTGCAAGTGCCACTTGTTTTGTTCCTGTAAAGTCAAACCCATAGGCAACGGTAGAGCGAAAGAAAGCAATGGTAGCTGTTGCAAAAGCGAGTAAACCGAAGTATTCAATACCTAAGGTATGTACTAAATAAGGTAATAAGATTAGAGGGATAAGATATTGTAAACCCTGTAGGGTAAAAAGTGCTATCATATTTGAGAGAATTGTTTTAGATTGGGCATTAAGTTTTATTGGCATATGAGAGCTACTTTGTATTGTTATTGTGTATATTTTTCATCATGCTCATCCATTCATTTGTTAGAGGTTCATCTTTTGCTAAAAGCCAATCTTGGTTATGGCAGTAATAGATGACATATTTATCACTGTACTTTAATGCTTTATTTAAGGTATTTCCAATGTCCTCTCTACTGGATGTTTTTAGGGTGTTATACTCTTTATAATTACTTATTTGTCCTTTATTGAAAACCATAAAACCTACTTGAACTTCTTTTGACCATGTTTTTCGTTCACTTATTGGAACAATCCATTGATAGCTATTATCGAGTAGGTCATTATAGCGATTTTTAGCTATATTGTTTTTTCTCCACTGGTAAGCGTAGCCAAAGTGTTTGTCTTTACGATATTTATAACTTTCACCCATATCATGTAGAGAGCTTAATGCTCCAAGTCCTTGTTTTAGTCCTACAAAGATTGGACCATGTAATTCATTTTCTCGTGCTAATCCCATGTTTATGACTATTAGGTATTCTTTATTTGAATTTGCATGGGAGAGTGACGGCCCTAAATAAACGAGTACTGTAAGTTTAGGATAGGCTCTGACCATAGCTTTCATAATAGCTTTAAAACGTGATTGAACTTTTTGTGTATGTTCTTGAAATGTATACTTTGGGTTTCTGTAGGCACTTTTATCTACCCAGTCTTCTTCAGCTCCTTTTTTTTCCCAATCATTATACTTTTTTGGAGTTTCTATAAGATTGTTTTTTGTTGGGAACTTAAAGTTAATCATTTTTTTTGCCGATTTTACATAGGGTTCATCATCAAATACTATGCCTTTAAAACCTAGTTCTTTTGCTACTTTCGCAACTGTATAAAAGTTTTGGGTAACCATTTCCCATGCAGAATCATTCCAATAATCAGCAGGAAAATCAATGTTTATTTGTAAAAAATTATGTTTTTTAGGATAAAGGTCTTTTAATCCCTTTAATTCATTCCATACTTTATGGTATTTTAGAATGTGATCTTTTCTCATAGTTCTTTCTGTAAAAGTATTCCCTACTACAACAAAGCCATGAAAGGGGAGTTTAGAGATTTTATCGTGATTTTTAATGAGGTTTATTGCCATATGTGGAAACCAGCCATTACCTTCAGCTAAAATAAGATATTTCTGATTAGACAAGAGTAAAGTAGAGAAGGTAAAGAGTAGAAGAATAGTTTTTTTCATTTTAAAGCTTTTTCTTTGAATTGTAACATAAATTTGTTATAATTTGTTATTAAAATATATTAAATAGGTCTTAAACTTGGTTCGTAATTATTATTTGAATTATCTTACTTCTCTTCTTTTTGCTTTTGTTTTTGTGTACATGATACCATGGGTTGAATTGTATGGTGAGGAATTTGCTGATATTCATAACTATGTTGAGCGACTTAAGTATCTAGCAAGAGATGGACATGAAGGTGATCTTGGAATTGTACAATGGTTTTTAAGTGAACCATTATGGAAAGGTTTCCTCTATTTAGTTGTTTCTGTATTTGATGATTATAGAGCAGTACTGTATGGGCTTTCAGCTTTTGTAGCACTTGTTTATTTTTCTTTTCTTCTTAAACGAGTTGAATTCTATATTGCTATTATATTTCTCTTTAATCCCATGGTTGTGGATCTTTTTATGGGACAAATACGAAATGCCGTTGCTTTTTCATTTGTCCTGATTGCTTATGATTTATATGAAAATAAGAAGGTACATAATAATTTTACTTTTATTATTTTGTTTCTAGCCATATTTATTCATGTTTCTATGTTAATTTACTATGCTATATTTTTTATCCTTTATCAATTAAATAAAAGAGTTGAAAATAAAAAGTATTATTTAGTTGCTATTCTCTTCGCATTTATTATAGCACTTTTCATGAAATATGGAAGCAATATCCTCTTAGCTATGCTAGGAGATAGACATGCAGACTATAAAGATGTTATTGGTTCTAGTTCACTAAGTTATTCTATTGTATGGTTTATGATAGCACTTGTCTTAGCAACTTTTGCAGATTTTTCTAAAGAAAAAGAACGTATTTTTGTGGCTTATGCAATTACGATATTAAGTTTTTTCTTTTTCTCTTCTGTTTTGAATATGTTTGCAGCACGTTATGCAGCCGTGATTATGCCTATAACTATTATCGCTATTGCTTATTTACCAAATCATTTGAAGCAGGGAACTTATCTGTTTCTCTTACTTTATAATTTGTTTTCATTTAAGTACTGGTTTGTAGTTACAATAATCTAAAGGAAAAACATCATGATTTATATCAAATGGTTACTTAAACGTTTAATATTTTTGAGAAGAATTATTATTGAGTTATATAATAAAGCTATTTATCAAAAAGAATCACAATTTATTTTACATCCGAGTGACACAAAACGTTGCCCGTATGAAGCTATACTTTTTTATAATTTACTTGGAAGAATATTTTTCGGACTTAAGGAAATAATTGCGTTAAGTACCAATAATAAAATTTTTAGAAAAAGTATTGTCATCGATAGCTTTGATGAAACAGTAGACTATAAATCTCTCTATGCTAAGGGAGCAGATAGATACCTATACCCTAAGTCTCCTCTGATTAAAGTGGAGGAGATAGAAATAGATGATCTGTTTTATGAGAAAATATCAAATTCATATTTTATGGCATATGATAACGATAATTTAAGTAAAGATTTAACCGAAGAGTGGACCGAAGTTACAGAGCTTTATAGAGATATTTTTTTTCAAGATAAAAAAATTATAAGAGAAAAAATAGAAAATTTTAGAGGTGATTCCAAAATATATAAAATGATATTTAATAATGATTTCCTTTATGTTGAAAAAGAGACTTCTTATATTAAAAATTATATGAATGCAATTGATTTGATTTTAGAATATCATAAACAAGCAATCCGAATGGATAATATTTTTCTCTCATCTCTTTCTGACAGTACAGCAGGAAACCATCTCTGTATAAACTATAGAGGAAAAAAATTAAGTAAAGAGTTAATATATCATGGAATAATTGCTCATGATATTGTTAAAAATGTACCTTTACCCTCTAAAGGAAAACGAGAAATAATTTTAGACATTGGTGCAGGTTTTGGAGGTACAGCTAGACTTCTTCACTATTACAGAGAAGATAGTAGTCAGATTTTAGTTGATTTACCAGAAACACTTTTGTTAACAGCCTATTATTTAAAAGATAATTTTCCCCATAAAAAAATAGCACTTTTGGAGGATATAATTGATGATTTAGAAGACTTTAATAAAATTATTGAGGAGTATGATTTTATCTTAGTCCCTCCTTTTGTTTTAACGTACATAAAAGACCAATCTATTGATTTGGTGATGAATACAACTTCTTTAGGATTTATGTCGGAGAAGTATTTAAATTATTATCTAGAGCATGCAGCCAAAATTTTGAAAGATGGAGGATACTTCTACTCTTTAAATAGTACCAAAAGTGTTGATGGGGGTATTGGTAGTTACGACTGGGACTATAAAGGGAACTATTTGACTGTAGCTTACAACTTTGATAATCGTTTTACTTATCCTCAATGGTTAGGAAAAAAACTTAAATAATAAAAAAGACTATCTCTTTTTATAAATCCAATAAGCCTTTATGCTCATAAGAAAATAGCTAATAAAAGTATTTAACCAAATCATGCCTACAAGAGAATAAAAGTGCAAGACAATGGGTGCAAAGATTAGGTTTATAGCTGCTGCTGTCATTAAAATATTATTTAAAACTTTTGTTTTCTTCATCGTAATAAGCATGTTTGTAAATTGTCCACCATAAGGAATAACAAGGAGCATAAGTGCTGTAACTTTCAATAAATAGATATTGAGTGATGCAACTTCTTTGTTTGTTATGAATTGAAGTATTTGTTCTGCAAACATAAAAACAAGTAGGGCAATGGGTATCATAAGTATTAATATGAGTACTGAGAGTTGCTTGTTTCTCGTTAAGAAATCTTTATTTGAATCTTGGTAAAGCCCAATAAAGTAGGGATAAACAACACGTGTTATTGGGTCAAAAAGGTTTCCTATGGCTAACATTATTTTTATGCTAACAGCATAGTAGCCAAGCAGTAATGGAGAGACAAAAAATCCCACTATAATAATAGAACTTGTACTGTAAAACTCAACAGCCAGTTTTGAAGTGAAAATATAGCATCCATCTTTTAAATAAAAAAGAATTATCTTCTTATTGATGGGTATAAATTTTATATTAAAATATTTTATGGCTAAAAATAAACCTAATATACCTGTTATGATAGCAGTTACTGAGTGAAATAACATGAGTAAATATAACTCTTCTTGACTTTTAACATAGAGAATAACCAGTATAAAAAATGAGAGTTTTAACAATCCATTGAGGTACATAATAAAACGCATTTTTTCAATACCTTGAAAAAACCATAAGGGAAGTAATAGATTCCCCACTAACATTCCATAAGATAAAAATAACAATTCTTTATAGTTATAGAGTAATTCTATACTAAAAATAGCAATGCTTAATAAGGTTAAAAAAAGTAGAGCAAGACCTAGTTTTATGATAAGAACAGAAGAAAAAATTTCATTTATTTTTTGATAATTATTTTTATGTATTGAAACTTGATAAGTTGCTGAAAGGTCAAATCCATAGTCTGAAAACTTAATCCCATAACCAGCAATGGTAAAAATAAATATATAAATACCATATCCCTCCATACCTAAAGCTTGGATAAGAAAAGGTATGAGAAATAAGGGAAGTATATAGTTTATAATTTGTATTGTTGTTAATGCTAAAAAATTATCTGCTAGACGTTTAACGGTTAGGTTATTAAATACTGTTAACATATAAATATTTTAGCTTATAGCTCAATTTCATGCCATGCTTGTGTATTACATTCTCTAAATGAAGTGAGTGCTTGGTCAATCTCATAAGAGAAGTGGAGTACAATAGGATGAATCGTTGCACTTTTATGTGTTTGACTGTAAATGTCTACACCAAGTCGTACACGTTGGTATTCATGAAACTGTTCTGAAAATGAAATAAATAAAACATCTGCATCAGATTTTTGATGTAGTCTGTCATTTGCAAATTTTGCAACCATGTCTAAAAAGCTTGTTAGTATAAGTCCACAACGGGGAATAATTTTTCCATCATCATTGACAAAACCTGCTGCTAAGTCATGTTTGTACTCATCATTTTTTAAAAAAGCTTTTCCATCAATATTGATAAAGCTGTCTGCTAATTTTTCATTTTTTTTAAGGGCTTTAAACGCTCGGTTTTTTAGATTACGTTCTGAAACTAAACGAATGGATTCTGAACGTATGTATTTTTGTCCCTCGACCATTTCATCTATAAACTCTTCAGCTGTTTGCATGGCATCTTCATCTAAGTTATTGAGTAGAATTGTAGGGATAATTTTAAATTTGTGTTGATGTTCCTGAATAATTTCCCTACAGAGTTCATTGGCAAAAGTCATGTTTCTTTTTGCCCATACTTTGTTTTCTTCTTCTATTGGAAGTGAAAAATGTGCCAGTTCAAGAACAATTACTATTGGCGTATCTCTATTGGTCAGTTGTTTATTGATAAGTTCTTTTAATGCGAAGAGTTTCTCTTTAGACCATTGAACATAAGGAATGGTAGGTGCTAAATAACTTTTTTCATTTTGTGGGGTGATGCAGACTTCGATGATTTATCCTTTGATGGTTTGTTGTAAATCGTGATACCAGAGTTGAAAAATAAAGATTCTCCATAATTTATATTTGTAAGTGTTGTCTCCAGCATAAAATTGATCACGAATATTTAAGATAGAGGAAGTATAAAAGATATTATCTTCATCTAACCTTTTTTTATTAATTTGTAAATAGACTAAATCTTTAAGTTCTTTTTTCATCCATAGAGAAAAAGGAATGTCAAAACCAGTTTTTGGTTTTTCTATGAGCTTTTTAGGTAGGTATTGGTACGTTATTTCTTTTAAAAGATACTTTTTTATACCATTCTTTACTTTTAGAGAAGAGGGAACGGTTGCCATATATTCGATAAGTTTAGTATCTAAAAAAGGAACAGCAAGATTAATGTTTAAGTGGTTCACGGCTGTATGGCTTTTGACCAGTTCTCCATCTGTCATAGTTGTTTTAAAGTAAGTTCCAATAATTTGATCTACCGTTTCAGCATTCTTTGGAAAATTTATCTCATCAAAAGAGCTATAAATTTTAGGTTTTAGATTTTTAATATAGAGAGACAACTCTTCTTCTAAAAAGAGTGATTTTCGTACTTTAATGATGCTAGCTATATTTTTTGCCATAAGCATTTGGGAAAGTTTATTTTTTTTACTTTTTAGTTTATTTGGAGTAGGCAGTATTTTTAAGGAGGAGGCTATAAATTTTTTTAGAGCTTCTGGTGTTTGTTTAAACCTTTCAAATGATTTTAGTTCGTCTGCTGTAGCAAAAACTTCATCGCCTCCATCTCCTGCAATTAGTTTAGTAATATTATCTTGTTTAAGAAGTTGGGAGATTAAAATAGTTGGGGCTACAGCATGGTCGGCAAAAGGTTCATCATACATTTTAGCAATGTCTGGAATAATTTCAACTGCATCTTTTGCTGTAAAATAATGCTCTGTATGATTTGTCCCTAAATAGTTAGAAATCTCTTTCGCATGGGGTGCTTCATTGATACTCTGTTCTTTAAACCCAATGCTAAAGGTATTAATTTTTTTTTCTGAACTGGCTTGTGCCATTGCTACTAGGGCTGAACTATCATATCCTCCACTTAATGCAAAACCAATTTTATGCTTTTGCATATTTTTTTCTAATGATTCACTAAGTAAATTGTGTGAGTTATGAAGAATTTCGTTTTCTGAGGCTGTACTTTTTTCTTCTAAATAGCAGTCTTCCAAACGCCAATAGCTAGTACTTATGTACTTTTGAGTTTTAAGATCAAAAGATACATAACTTCCTGATTTAACTTTATGGCAGTTTTGGAAGATGGTGTTTGGTTGGAGGATAAGACCATATTGTAGGTACTGTGCTATGGAGTTGTTATTTAGTATTGGATTAAAAGTAGAAATTTTTGGAAATTGTTTAAGAGAGGTACCGATAATAATTGTGTTAGCATATTGGCTAAAATAGAGAGGCTGAATACCTACTTTATCTTTTGCAATAAAAATTTTATCTATATTTTTATCATAAATAAATAAAGAAAAAGAATCCTTTATATCTTTAATAAAGTCTATGCCATGCCTTTGATAATCATCTAGTAAGTTATTGTTTTTTTGATTTTCAGTAGACTGTGTTGTTAGAAAAAGAAGGATGACATTATTCTTTTCTAAATGTAAAACATTCTCTGATTTTTCAACAATAGAATACTTTTGTTTTTCATATACAATTAAAAAATTTTTCATTTATTTTCTACTTCCTCTAAATTTATTATAGATAGGCATAAGTGTAACATAAAATAATATAAAATAATATAAAAAGAAGCTTTAGTATGTCATAATTTTATACTTAAAATAAAGGAAATAGGCTATGTGTGGCATAACAGGCTTTTGTGATTTTACAAAAAAAAGTACGTCCAAAGAGTTAAGCTCTATGATGCAGGCAATAGAACATAGAGGACCTGATGCAAAAGGACAGTTGATTCATGAAGAAGAACAGGTAACTGTTGGTTTAGGACATAGACGGCTTTCTATTTTAGATTTATCTTCTGAGGGTGTACAACCTATGGTTTTTAAAAACTTAGAGATAATTTACAATGGTGAGGTTTATAATTTTCAGGAAATAAAAGTTGAGTTAAAGGCAAAGGGTTATGCTTTTCATTCACAAAGTGACACAGAAGTACTTTTAAAAGCTTATCATGCTTGGGGGTTAAAGGCTTTAGAGAAGTTCAGAGGTATGTTCGCCATGACAATTTTTGACAAAGATAAAGGTGAGTTAATTCTTATACGAGATAGAGCAGGGGTTAAACCTTTGTATTGGTACTTTAAAGATGGACTTTTTTTATTTGCATCTGAGTTAAAAAGTTTTCATGAACATCCTAATTTTCAAAAAGTTATTAATCGAGATGTTTTAGCCCAGTATTTACAACATGGCTATGTACTTCAGCCGTACTCTATTTTTGAATCAACACGACAACTTGAAGCTGGGTATACTTTACACTTAAATTTGAAAACACAAATTATAGAGAAAAACCAATATTGGTCGGTGTCTGATTTTTATGAAAAGCCAAAATTGATATTAAATGATGATGAGGTGATTAACCAAACAGAAGCAATATTAAAAGAATCTTTTGCCTACCGTATGGTTTCTGATGTGCCTGTGGGTACTTTTTTAAGTGGTGGCTATGATAGCTCTTTGGTTACAGCACTACTCCAATCTGACAGAGATGAAAAGATTAATACCTTTACCATTGGGTTTAAAGAAAAAGGTTATGACGAAGCACCTCATGCAAAAGCTGTAGCGAAACATTTAGGAACAAATCATACGGAGTATTATTGTACTCAAAAAGATGCTTTAGAGGTTATTCCTAAATTGGCTGAAATTTATGATGAACCTTTTGGTGATGCTTCAGCCATTCCTACTGTCTTGGTGAGCCAATTAGCACGAGAGAAAGTAACCGTGTCTTTGAGTGCTGATGGAGGGGATGAAATTTTTGCTGGTTATTCTGCTTATGATAAATTGACAAAGATTAAAGCTACCAACAGTAAGATTCCTAGAATTTTACGTAGAACTGGTGCTGGCGTTTTAAACATGGTAAACCCTAGATACATTCCTTTTACTAATGATTTATATAACTTTGAAATACGCTATCAAAAATTAAAAAAAATGTTAGTGGCTAAAAA
>DQSS01000327.1 GCA_015663165.1 Arcobacter sp.
ATGTTCTATCTCATCAGCTTTACATTCTACATCAAACTTGTGATTGCCACTTACAAAGCCTTTGCCACATGAGAATTTGTCTGTATATATTAATATTTAATCAATATATTCAATAATTGTTCTTATATTTATATTCATATTCTCAAATTTCTTTTTTTCTTTAGTTGGTGCAAATTCGGTAGGTTTAATCCTTTTTTTAATGTCAAGTAAAAGTTTTGATAATAATACTCGTGTATCCTCATATTTTGAATTTAAATATATAGAAAAAACCAAAGAAAGGTAAGTATTAATTAATCGTTTTGGAAATAAGTTATTAAAATTATATAAATTTAATATAGAATCATCACATATTGAAAAAGGTATATACTTTGTGCTTCTTTTAAATGATCTAAAGATATGCAATAATGATTCTATATCATCATAAACCTTATATATTTTTATTTTTGTTAAATATATTTCAACTAATATAAAAAATATATCATTATTTTCATCAATATTATTTTCTTTATAGATATGTGCATTTACTCGTTTTATATTTTTAACAAAAGTGTTAAATTTTTTCTTATCATATAAAGTTCCAAAATGATTACTATTAAATTCTAAAATTTCATAGTCATACTCTGTAAGTATATTTTTCAAATAATTTTTTGTATTGTCTAAAATAGTATTTATTCTAGTTATTGTGGCTTTGGGTAAATCAGATATTTTTTTGATACCATCAAATGATATAATGTCCCTATAAATTCAAACCACTTTATTCTATCATTTGGAATAAGAATATTGAATTAAGTGGTTTGAATTTATAGGGACATTATAATCAAATAAACCTTTATATTTTGTACTATTTTTTGGTATTAGAATAGTAAGCAAACCTCTTTGAGCCATCTTACCTGCTCCTAGTTTTGCCTCTTTGGTATTTCCCCAAAACAAATCAGCTCTTATGTCACCTTTTATTGCTCCACCTGTATCTGCTGCTGTTACTAGGATATTTATGTCACTATTATCTATAGGATTTTTTGTGTTTAAAAATACTGGAAATCCTAATGGAATATATTTTTTATCAACTGCAATATTTCTTTTTGCTACAAGTGGTACACCTAAACTTCCTGTTGCACTTTTTTTACTAAGTGTAAAAAATACTGTGCTTTCATTTAGATTAAAAAGTTTATCAACTTTTGATGGGTTTTCATCACACCATTTTTTTATAGCTTGCAAACTCATATCTTTTCTTTTAATAGAACCATCTTTTATAAGCTGTCTTCCCACTGCAAAATATTTTCTACCGTTTTGATTTGAGTATGCTACATTTACTATTTCATTATTTTCTAGTCGTACTTTACCGCTTCCTTGAATCTCAAGAAAAAATCTATCTACTTTTGAATCAACATACAATAATGCTTCTAGCTTATCTTTTTGTTTTTCAAGCTCTTCTCTTGTCTCGTAAGGTACGAGTTTATTTCCTACAACTTTTCCTCTTAGCGTATAATTTTTTAGTTTTGGATATAAAGAATTTAATCTTACACTTATTAAATCTTTTGGTGTTTTGTATATTGGGTATTTGTAGATATTTGTTTTTGTAAAACTACCTTGAAGTATTGGTTCATAGTATCCTGTAATTAAACCTTGGTCACTATTCTTTTTATTTAGTAGTTTATATGCTATAAAATGTGTAGTAAAAAATAGCTTTCCATTCGTAGCTTTGATTGCTTTTTTACATACATTTTTTAGTTCTTTGTTCACTCTTCTTGATTTACAAGATTTTTGAAATACTTCAAGAGCTAGGTTTAGATTATCTTCTTTAAATCCAACTAGCTCTTTAAATTCTATTTTTTGTAAATTAGCTTTTGAAATATGTTCTAATTTTTCAACTTTTTTTTCTTGACAGGCACTAAATACTAGTACTATTATTATGCTTAGGTATATTGATTTCATATGAAATATTACCTAATTAAAGCATAAAGTCAAACTTACTTACATTTTGCTTTGATTTTTTAATGCTCTCTTTTTAGAATATTCTTCTAAAATCCAAGAAGTTATAGTTTTTAAATCTTCATCTGAAATATGAGGGTAAGCTGGCATCTGAGTATCTGCAAATTTTTTATATTTACCTTTACTACCATTTTTTATACTTTTTATCATCATCTCTTGTGCTTTGTCACCATACCACTTTGTATTTTTCTTTGCAGTTCCCATAAATGCAGGAGCAACTTTTTTACCCATGATATTATGACAGGTCATACATCTATTTTGTTCTAATAATTGTACTCCTGTAGATGAAGCGATACTTTGTGTACCTATTATTAGTGTTGTTGCTAGCCCAATTTTTAAAGTTATATTTCTCATTTTATCTCTTTTTTATTCTTATATTAAAATTATATTCTATAAGTATAAATAAAGTATTAATAAATTAAATAGTTTTTACTTCATCTTTTAAATATAAAGATGCCCCAAATGAAACTAACAATATTAAAATAGTAAAAACATATAAAAATGTATAAGAAGACAATGACAATATAACCCCACCTAAAATAGAAAAGAAAATACCAAAAGACATAATATTTGTCTGTAGTGCTGTATATACAGGTCTTTTTTCTTCAGGAGCAAGTATAAGTATAAGGTTTCCAGATGCTATTCTATTTCCATCCATAGCTGCACCAACTATGAAAAATATAGTCATATATAAATATAAATGTCCACCAATAAATGCTAAAGATATTGCAAGTATAAACATAGATATTGTTATATGAGTTATTAGTTTATTTAAACCTTTAAAGCTTAGTTTTCCCCATAGTATATTACTAAACATTGCTCCTACCATTTGAGCTGTTATAAGCATACCTATTGCTGTTCCATCAAGAGTTATACTATCTTGGGCATCTAAGATTATAAATGGTAATGCAAATAAATAAGCATAAGCTGTAAGAAAAGTAAATACTTGAATTTGCAGTTGTTTATCCATTTTAAGTAATGCAAATGCATTTTGTAAAAACAATTTAAAAGATTTTTCTTTTTTAGCAACTTTTTCTTTTATAGGTTCTTCAATCGTACCAAATGCTAAATACCCAAATGCCATCAAAACTGTACTAACAATAAAAAGTATTCCATAACTAAATGGTGCTTCTTGAGTTTGAAGAATATATCCTGCCCCTGCTCCACTTATTATAGATGCAAAAGCTGCAAAAAATTGTCTTGTTGCCATAGTTTTTCCACGAAATTTATGTGTAAAAACTTTTGCAATTATTTCTCTAAAATATATAGCTCCAAATCCAGCAGAAAAAGAGAATATAAATAGTCCTAATCCAATACAAAAAAGAGTAAGATTTGGATAATCATCTCCTATAAATATGATAGAAAGTCCTATAAAAAACCAAGCTAAAAATCTTGCTAAAAATACTCGTCTTAAATACTTCAACATAAAAGGATAACTTTGTGCATGAAAAGCAGCATAAAGTTGTACAAGTATTGCTCCACCTCTTAAAAGTGAAGAATAAAATCCAATA
Organism: Arcobacter sp.; assembly: GCA_015663165.1. GTDB lineage: Bacteria > Campylobacterota > Campylobacteria > Campylobacterales > Arcobacteraceae > CAIJNA01. The sequence goes on from DQSS01000327.1 coordinate 3,501, forward strand.
AGTATTGCCCCACCACCAAAATGACTTACAATAAGTGGTAAAATTGTATGTGGTTCTGCTATTGTTGTTCCTATTGAAAGGAAAAATCCATGAAGTACATTTTTTATATGATTTAGTTTTTTATCCATGTGCGAAGTATAGCAAAAATTCAAGCAGTTTACATCATAATAAATCAACTATTTAGTAAATTTTAGATAATATAATACCAATATATATAAAGGATTATAAATAATGAAATATTCAAATATTGACTTTAATTCAAAAACAATACTTATCACAGGTGGTGCTGGTTTTATTGGTTCATCTTTGGCTTTTCATTTTCAAAAAAATTATCCTGATTGTACAATTGTAGTATTTGATAAATTCAGAAGTGGAAGAACACTTAGCAATGGAAACTTAGAGAGTTTTGGTACATATAAAAATCTTATAGGTTTTGATGGTATTGTTATAAGTGGCGATATCAACGATAAAGAAGATTTAAAAAATCTTGAAGTTTCATATACTTTTGACTACATTTTCCACGAAGCTGCAATAAGTGATACAACTGTAACAGAACAAGACTTAATGATAAGTACAAATGTAAATGCATATGAAGACTTACTAAAAATAGCTATAAAACACAAAGCAAATATGATATATGCATCAAGTGCAGCAACATATGGAGATAGTGACACTTTTGAAGTAGGACACGAAACACCAAACAATGTTTATGGTTTTTCTAAACTTATGATGGACAATATCACTAAAAAATATATTAAACATAACTGTTCTATTTCAATAGTAGGTTTGAGATACTTCAATGTTTATGGACAAAGAGAATTTTATAAAAATAAAACTGCATCAACAGTAATACAATTTGGTCATCAAATTTTAGCTGGAAATGCTCCAAAATTATTTGAAGGAAGTGATAAAATATTAAGAGATTTTATCTATATAGAAGATGTAATTCAAGCAAATATAAAAGCTTGTAGTCCTAAACAAAGTGGTATTTATAATGTAGGAACAGGAAAATCTAGAAGCTTCCAAGATATAAGTGACATAGTTCAAAAAGAATTAAATACATCATATCAAACACAATATATACCAAATCCATTTATCGGTCAGTACCAGTTTTTCACACAAGCAGTTATTGATACTACAAAAGATGCTTTAGGATATGAGCCTAAGTATTCACTAGAAGATGGTATAAAAGCTTACATTCCAAATATAAAAGAAATTTATGAAAGTGAGGTAAAAAATGACTAACAAAAAACCAAATATTTTGGTAATTGGTGATCTTATGATTGATCATTATTTATGGGGAAATTGTCATAGAATATCACCTGAAGCACCTGTACAAGTAGTAGATATACAAAAAGAAACTACAGTTCTAGGTGGAGCAGGAAATGTTGTAAACAATCTTATTGCACTTGGTTCAGATGTAACTGTTATGTCTGTAACAGGTGATGATGAAGTTTCTACAGAACTTATAAATATGCTTGATAAAATAAATGTAGTTCATTATTTAATTTTAGATGATGAAAGAAAAACAACGAAAAAATCTAGAATAATTGCTTCAAATCAGCAAGTTGTTAGATATGATCAAGAAAGTAAAGAGCCAATAAATGAAGAATGTGAACAACTTTTAAGTTTAAAAATCTTAGAACAAATTGATAAGTTTGATATTGTTTTAGTTTCTGATTATGGTAAAGGTGTAATAACTGCTGAGATTATGAATAAAATTATATTTATAGCATCAGGATCTAATATTAAAGTTTTAGTAGACCCTAAAGGTGATGATTATTCTAAATATATAGGTTCATATCTTTTAACGCCAAATAAAAAAGAAGCTGAACACGCTAGTGGTATAGTTATAAAAGATGAAGATACACTGATACAAGCACTAAAAGTATTACAAAATACAGCCTCACTAACAGTACCTATGATTACATTAAGTGAAGATGGGATTGCAATCTTAAATGATGATGATAAATTAATGAAAAAACCAACAGTCGCAAGAGAAGTATTTGATGTTACAGGCGCAGGAGATACAGTGCTTGCTTCTCTTGGACTATCTTTGGCATTAAAGAATACTATAGAGGAATCTATGGAATTCGCAAATTTAGCTGCTGGAGTTGTAGTTGGAAAGCTAGGAAGTGCAACAGCATCTATTGAAGAAATTGAAGAATATAAAAGTACTCTACACAAAAGCAGTATAGAATCTCATATTAAAACATTTGAAGAGATAGAAAAAACAGTTCAAAGACTAAGAGACAAAGGTTCTAAAATTGTATTTACAAATGGTTGTTTTGATATTTTACATAGAGGTCATGTAAGCTATCTAGATGTTGCAAAATCATTTGGTGACGTCTTAATCTTAGGTCTAAATAGTGATGAGAGTGTTAAAAGACTTAAAGGTGAAAATAGACCTATAAATAATCAAGAAGATAGAGGCTATATACTTGCAGCACTAGAAAGTGTTGACTATGTAGTAAACTTTAGTGAAGATACTCCATACGATTTAATATCACTTATCAAACCTGATGTACTTGTAAAAGGTGCAGATTATGAAGGATGTGATGTAGTGGGTAGTGATATCGCAAAAGAATTAAAATTAGTAACTTTTATAGACGGTAAAAGTACAACAAAAACAATAGAACAAATAAAAAAACAAGGATAAAATTATGAAGAAAATATTAGCAGGAAGTTTAGTAGCAAGTACATTATTATTAGGATCAAATAGCATTGATTTAAATTTAAATAACAATACAATAGCAGTAGGTGGTGAGTTTTTATTAAACGAAATATATGAGTTAAATAATGATTCAAATTACTACGTAACTCTTAACTACTTAAATAGCGAAGATAAGTCTCCTAGTGAAAGCTTACTAAGTGCTGGTGTTAAAGTATTAAATCCATACATTAGTGATGAAGGTTATAAATTTGGAATTGGACTAAAAATAGTTATAGCAGATAACTATAATTCAAAAGATTTCTTAGCAGTACCTCTTTTGGCATTTGGAAACTATAATGTAAATGAAAAAGTAACAGTAGATTTAGATATTGCTTATGCACCTAGTGTATTGTCATTTCAAGATGCTGAAAAATTTACAAGTTTACAAGCTAAAGCTAACTATAAAATCATGGAAAATGGTCTTGTATATGTAGGGACTAGATCAATTACAACTAAATATACAAATGGTGCAAAAATAAAATATGATACATCTTTATTCCTAGGATATAAAGTACAATTCTAAGTAGGAAAAACAATGTTAAACACAATTAAGGATGAATTTAATTCACATCTTGAAACAATAATTAATGTTCAAAAAACTATGAGTGAAGATTTACAAAAAGCTTCACAATTAGCAGTTGATACACTAAAAGCTGGAAATAAAATACTTATTTTTGGAAATGGTGGAAGTGCTGCTGATGCTCAACATATAGCGGCTGAACTTACTGGAAGATACAAAACTGAACGTCGAGGACTTCCTGGGATTGCACTTACTACAGATACATCTGCACTTACTGCTATTGGAAATGACTATGGATATGATAGAGTTTTTGATAGACAAGTTGAATCACTAGCACAAAAAGGTGATTTACTTTTAGGAATATCTACAAGTGGAAATTCTAAAAATGTCGTAAATGCACTTAAATTAGGACAAGAACTTGGATGTAAAACTTTAGGTTTCAGTGGTAGAGATGGTGGAGGTATGAATAAAGTATGTGATATAAATCTAGTAGTTCCAAGTGATAATACACCAAGAATACAAGAGATGCATATACTTTTTGGACATACTATTTGTCAAATAATTGATAACAGTTTTGAAGGATAAAAGAATGAGAACATTTTTAAATGATGAAGATAAAAAAATAATCTTAGACAGTATTAGAGATATACCTGATTTTCCAAAACCGGGTATTATGTTTAAAGATATCACTACACTTCTTAACAATGCAAAAGCATATCAAACACTTATGAACCACCTAGAAAAGAGATACAAAGAAGCTAATTTAGACTATATAGTTGGACTTGATGCTAGAGGTTTTATCTTTGGTGCGGCACTTGCTGATAGACTTAAAATAGGATTTGTACCTGTAAGAAAAAAAGGTAAACTTCCCTCAGCTACTATATGTGAAAAGTATGAGTTAGAGTATGGATTTGATGAAGTAGAGATACATCTTGATGCCTTTCCAAAAGAAAATGCTAATGTGCTTATCATAGATGATTTAATTGCTACAGGGGGAACAGCATATGCTGCATCTAAACTTGTACTTGATACAAAAGCTAATTTAGTTGAAATATGTTTTATCATGAACCTTAAGTTTTTAAAAGGTGATGTAAGACTTGAAAAAATTGCGCCAGTTTATTCTGTGTTAGATATCTAAATATTAAGAAAAGAGAAAAATGAACAACTATATACCAAAACCATCAAAATTTGATCCAGATTCAAATGGTCACTTTGGAGAGTTTGGAGGGCGATATGTACCTGAAACTCTTATGCCTATTTTACTTGAATTAGAAAAAGCTTATGAAAAGTATAGATTTGATAAAGAATTTTGGACAGATGTAAACGCTTTACTTAAAGATTATGTTGGAAGACCAAACCCTCTTTATTTAGCTAAAAATATAAGTGAAGAGATTGGAGCTAAAGTATATTTAAAAAGAGAAGATTTAAATCATACTGGTGCGCATAAAGTAAACAATGTAATAGCTCAAGGTTTACTTGCAAAAAGACTTGGTAAAACTAAAGTTATTGCAGAAACAGGAGCAGGACAACATGGAGTTGCAACTGCAACTATTGCTGCTCTTATGGGTTTAGAGTGTACTGTATTTATGGGTGCAAAAGATGTTGAGCGACAAGAACTAAATGTATTTAGAATGAAACTTCTAGGTGCAAAAGTTATATCTGTAGAATCTGGAAGTAGAACTCTAAAAGATGCAATGAATGAAGCTATAAGATTTTGGGTAACAAATGCAAGAGATACTTACTATATAATAGGTACAGTTGCAGGTCCTCACCCTTATCCTATGATGGTAAGAGATTTTCAAGCTATTATTGGATGGGAGGCAAGACAACAAATAATTACTCTTGAAGGTAAACTACCAGATGTAGTAGTTGCTTGTATTGGTGGGGGATCAAATGCTATAGGTATGTTCTCTCATTTTTTAGAAGATGATGAAGTACAATGTGTAGGTATTGAAGCTGGTGGATTAGGTCTTGACACTAATAAGCATGGTTGTAGTTTAGAAAAAGGAACACCTGGAATTTTACACGGTCAATGTTCATACTTACTTCAAGATGAAGATGGTCAAGTTTTAGAAGCTCATTCTATATCTGCTGGATTAGATTACCCTGGAATTGGTCCTGAACATGCATATCATAAAGAACTAGGTACTGTTAAGTTTGATAGTATCACTGATGATGAAGCTATGGATGCATTTGTATGGTTGAGCCAAGAAGAAGGAATAATTCCAGCTTTTGAATCATCACATGCAATAGCATACTTAAAAAAAGCAAAAAAAGAATTGCAAGGTAAAACAGTGATTATAAATCTATCTGGTCGTGGTGATAAAGATATGATTCAAGCTAAAGATTTATTAAAATTTGACTAGGGACTAAATATGAAAAACTTTCTTATAAATCACTCTGGAAAAATAAGTACTATACTTATCATTTCACTATTCTCATATTTAGCATATAATTTATATCTAGCTCCTGTTGATGGAATAGCTGATAAGTTTATATATCTTATGAAAGAGTATGGATATATTATTCTTTTTGCATGGAGTATACTTGAAGGTGAATCTGGCCTTATTATGGCTGGACTACTTTGTAGTACTGGAGATATGAACCTATATCTTGCTATTTTTGTTGCAGGACTTGGTGGGTTTGCAGGAGATCAAATATACTTTTATATAGGAAGATATAATAAGAGCTATGTTCATAAGAAGTTTAAAGGGCAAAGAAGAAAATTTGCTTTAGCACATTTATTGCTTAAAAAACACGGTTGGCCTATCATATTTGTACAAAGATATATGTATGGTCTTCGTACAGTTATACCTATATCAATCGGACTTACAAGATATGATGCCAAAACATTTGCAATTATAAATATAATAAGTGCTTGGCTATGGGGTGCTATCACTATTGTACCTGCATGGTATTTTGGTGAAGAAATCTTAGAAATACTTAAATATGCAAAAGAACATTGGTATTTTGCTATTCCACTTGTGATTGGATTTATTACAAGTATTTATATATTTATAAACAAAGCTACAAAAAAACAAACTAAAGATTAATAAGGAAATAAAATGAAATTAAATTTAATACAAGAAAATATAAAAACTGACATTGAAATAATCATAATAAAAGATAAAAAAATTACATCAAATAAAAAGACTCTACACCAACTAAACTTTACAGGTGAAGATGAAACATGTGCATTATTACTTGAAGCAAAAAAACTTTATATAGGTTGTGAAAATAACGATGAAGATAGTATAAGAGTTGCAGTTTCTGTTGCAATTAGAAAACTAAATGAAACAAATTTTTTAAATATATCTATTGATGCTAAAGAAGATTTAAGAGCAATAATTGAAGGTTTAGAACTTGGAAATTATACGTTTGACAAATACAAGTCTAAGAAGAAAAAAACAAAAGAAAAGACAATAAACATTGTAGTTTCTAAACTAAACAAAGAAACAATAAATATATTTCAAGATGCAATAAATATCTCAAATAGTGTAAATCTTACAAGAAACTTTGTAAACACTACACCTGAAGATTTTTATCCAAATATTATGGCTAAAGAAGCTAAAAAAATTGCAAAAGAAAATGGTCTAGAGTGTAAAATATATGGTGAAGATTATTTAGCTAGTAATGGTATGCATACTATGAATGCTGTTGGTCGTGCATCAAGACACGAATCAAAGCTTATTCATCTTACATATAAACCAACAAAAAAAGCTGTTAAAAAAATAGTTTTAGTTGGTAAGGGATTAACTTACGATAGTGGTGGACTTAGCTTAAAACCTGCAGATTTTATGGTAACTATGAAAAGTGATAAAAGTGGTGGTTCTGCTGTTTTAGGTATTATGAATACTATTGCTAAACTAAACTTACCTATTGAAGTTCATGGTATAGTTGGAGCTGTTGAAAATATGATTGGTGGAGATGCTTATAAACCTGATGATGTTTTATATGCTAAAAATGGTAAAACAATAGAAATAAGAAATACAGATGCAGAAGGTAGACTTGTACTTGCGGATTGTTTATGTTATGCACAAGATGAAATTAAAGATATAGATTATATATTTGATTATGCTACTCTTACAGGTGCTTCTGTTGTTGGTGTTGGACACTATACAACTTCTATTATGGGAAATAACAACCATCTAAATTATTCTATGGTTCAAGCTGCCTTAGATAGTGGTGAGCTTGCTACATCATTGCCTTTTAACAGATATTTAAGAAAGACTATTAAAAGTAAGATTGCTGATATTTGTAATATTTCAAGTACAAGATATGGTGGAGCTATAACTGCTGGTATGTTCTTAGATGAATTTATAAGTGAAGAAAATAAAAATAAATGGGTACACTGTGATATAGCAGGACCTGCATATGTTGAAGAACAATGGGGATACAATCCTTATGGAGCAAGTGGAGCTGGGGTTAGATTTACAATTCAGTTTATGAAAAATCTTTTAAAGGAAAAATAAAATGGCTAATAAAAATGAACATAAAAATCTTCAAAAACTTGCAGATGAAAGAGCAGTTGTATATCTTTCAGAACAATTTAAAGCATTAATTGATGAAGCAGAAAAAGAAATAGAGCAAATAAAACCAAAAGATTTATATATTTTAGATGAAAAGATGATACTAGTGGATGTAAGAGAACCTGAAGAGTTTAGTAGTGGATATATAAATGCACACAACAACCTAACACTTCCAAGAGGAAAATTAGAGTTTATGGCTATAAAAAGAATTGCTGATGTTTATGGTCAAGATGCACATATTGTTACATATTGTCTAAAAGGTCCAAGAGGAAGTTTAGCGGCACTTCAACTAAAGAAGATGGGATTTACAAATGTAAAAAATCTTAAAGGTGGTATTTTAAACTGGCTTGATAAAGGAAATACAATTCATAGCTATTTAGGCGAGCTTACATTAACAAAATAAGTATATGATAAAAATACTGTTACTTGAGGATGATGAACTTTTTGCTTCTACTATTATAGATGTATTAGAAGATGAAAGTTATATTATCACTCATTGTATTGATGGTGAAGAGTTTTTAAATATTGCTTATGAAAATTATTTTGACTTATATTTACTTGATATAAATGTTCCGAAAATAAATGGACTTGATACACTTAAGACACTTCGTGAAGAAAAAAACAATACTCCTGCTATTTTTCTTACATCATATAAAGACAAAACTACTCTCCAAAATGCATTTAAAAATGGTGCTGATGACTTTTTAACTAAACCTTTTGATATTGATGAACTAAATTTAAGAATATTATCGTTACTCAAAAGAGCAGGAAAAATAACTAAAACTATCACTATAGATGATATAGTTTTTAACCCTAAACTAAATACTGTCCTAAAAGATGGGAATGAAGAACAACTAAGCAATAAAGTAGCAGAACTTCTAAAACTATTTTATGAACATAATGGTTCAATAGTAAGTAAAGAGATGATTATCCAAAGACTATGGTCTTATGATGAAGAATATAGCGAAGGTTCACTTAGAGTGTATATCACAAAAATACAAAAGCTATTTTCAAATAAAAAGATCACAAATATTAAAAATATAGGATATAAAGTTGAATTCTAACATACAAGACTTAATAAAAAATCTTCCAATTCCACAAATAAACTTATCAAATGCAAGACTACTTGCATTTACAAAAATACAAAGTACTCAGTTTGAAATAGAGTTTGGAGAGATGATACTTGGTCCTTATTCATTTAGAGGAACTATTGAAGAATTTATTGATGTTTACTTTTCTCAAATTGCAAAAATAAATCATTTTGAAGAACAAAATATTAAACAAAATCTAATATCTATAAATAAAAAGAATAATTATAACTATAGCTATTCTCCTAAAGAAATAAGCTACATTTTAAATATAGCATAAACTATGAACAATAAGTATAAAAATTTTCTAATTTCAAACTATATTATAGTTGCTTTTATTATACTTATTTCACTTGCTTCAAACTATATACTTATCTCTTTAAATTCTTTTTCACAAGATACATTTCTTCCTATTTCTATTTTTACTATTATAATTGCATTGTTTTTATATAAATATCTTAGTAGTTCTATTTTCGATGAGCTTTTTAAAAGTGATAAAAACATAGATACGATGCTAAAGAAAACTTTACACGAACTAAATACACCAGTTGCAACAATACAGATGAATCTAAAAATGTTAAACAAAAATATAACAAATGAAAAAGATATAAAAAGAGCACAAAGGATAGAAGACTCATGTGCAAATCTTCTAAAACTTTATACAAATATGGAATATGAAATTTCATCAAATGTATCAAGTATAAACCTTAGCACTTTTGATATAAAAGATATTATAAACAATTCTATTTCTAAAGTATCAGACATAAAAGAAAATATAACCATATCAAACAATACAATATCATCAAATATATTAAGCGATATAATTGGTTTTGAAATAATGCTTGACAACTTACTGATAAATGCAATTAAATACAATAAAAAAGATGGTTTCATAAATATATCAAATAAAAATAATACTTTATATATAGAAGATTCAGGATGTGGAATAGATATAAAAAATATATTTAAAGTATATGATAAATATTTTCAAGAAGACAACTTACATCACGGTTTTGGATTAGGTTTAAATATAGTAAAAGAGTATTGTGATAAATATAAAATCATTATCAAAATAGAATCCAAAGAAGATATTGGTACAACTTTTTCTTTGGATTATAGTTCTATAGTTTCTAAATGATATTATAAGTTATATTCTTTAATTGCTCCATTATTTTTTGTAAAATATAGTAAAAGAGCACCACAAAATACAATAAATCCAGTAAGCATCAAAGCCATATCATAAAAACCACTATATTCAAACAATGCCACACTATATAAGGGTGCAGATACTTGCCCTACTCCATATGCTGTTGTAAATGCTGCCATTAATTTTGTGGTGCTATTCTTACTGCTACATTCATAAACAATGCTACCAGTCCTGCAAATGTTCCGCCATATCCTTCATAGAATTAATAATATCAGGTAAAAAAGTATCTTGAACTACCAATCCAACACCTTCCGTGAAATATACTATTGTTAAAACTATCACATAAAAAGAAAAAATACTTGTATTGAACTCGAACTGTTTTACTTCACTTTTTTGTACCTTATCAAATGATAATATATGAATAGCATATAAAGTAATAACAAATCCAAATACACTCAACACCACCCAAGCAATCTCCCAAGTAGAATTTATATACAATACAAACTTACTTATAACACTTAAATAATCTGTAAGCATAAAAGGAAGTAGTGCTGTAAATGCAAATCTAGCAATTCAAACACCAATGATAAGTGAAATAATACCTGCAATAAGTATTGCCGTATTGTTATTTCTATTTAATAACTTAGTTATCAAAATCTTTAAAGTTTTGTCTTATAGCATCATATATGATTACTGATACACTATTTGCAATATTTAAACTTCTTGCATCATTTACCATAGGAATATTTACACATGTATGCTTTGACATATCAAGTAAGTTTTCAGGAAGCCCAGCATCTTCTCGTCCAAAATAAAAGAAATCATTTGGTTCATATGAAGCTTCAAAATATGCTTGCTTTGTCTTTGTTGTAGCTAAAAAATGTCTATCATTAAAAGCGTGTTTACTCCAGAAATCTTCAATATTTTCATACTCATGAATCTCTAAATGCTCCCAATAATCCAAACCAGCTCTTTTAACTTCTTTTTGTGTAATCTCACCAAACCCATAAGGCTTTATAAGGTGAAGAACAGAACCAGTTGCATAGGCTAATCTTCCTATTGTTCCAACATTTCCAGGCATTCTTGGTTCTAGTAATACTATATTGAACATTATAATATCTCCATTTATTTTTATAATTTTAAGATTTTAGCTAATTTGTAATTAATAGTTTATTTTACAGCATTTGTTTTATGCTATAATAAATCCTTTAAAAAATACAAGGAATTTTTACCATGCAAAAAAAAGAAATAAAAGATGAAAAGTTAAATTCAAATCATCATACATTATTTAAATCAAGAGTTGAAGTAAAAGAGATAAAACTAAGTGCAAATACTTACAAAAAAGAACCTGCACATACTAAATATAGATTATTTATAGACTCTTTTATGGAAAAAGAAAGAGGACTTCACGAGATATTCAATGAACTATGGAACGCCCAAGAATTTGATACTTTAGAGTTAAGAATCAATTCAAGAGGTGGACTAGTAAATGAAGGTAGCCAGTTTTATTCTGTTATAAAAAATAAGTTTCACAATAGAACTACAACTATACTTGACTCATGTGGTTATTCTATGGGTGCACTTACTTTTTGTATGGGTGATAAAAGAATCATAACTCCAAGAAGTGACTTAATGTTCCATGATTATTCTGGTGGAATATCAGGAAAAGGCGGAGAGATAAAGTCAAGATATAAACATAGTGCCAAACACTTAAGAGCATTTTTTAAAGATGTAATTTTAGAAAATAAATTTCTAAGCAAGAGTGAGTTCAAATCTATGTTAATAGGTCAAGATTTTTGGATGGATGCCAAAGAGTTATGTAAAAGAGGCATAGCAACTCATGTACTTGTAGATGGTCAAGAGATATCAGCAAAAAAATATTTAAAAAAGGTGAAAAAATAATATGGAACTAAACATAGCAAAAGTATCAAACACTATACTTTATATGATAAAAAATAAAGTAGCAGGTCTAAACGACAAAAAAATATCAATCTTACTTTTTTTGATGGAATACAATCATCAAAAAGATTTCAACACAAGTATGTTCAATGAAACATTTATAAAAGACACTAGAAACCCTGAGCCTGTAATACTAGGAGATATTTTTAATATCATCGCAAATGATAAAGATGTTGATGAAGAAGATGAAAGATTGTATATAATTCAAGAGCTTTTAGCTTACTTAGATATAGAAATAATATCAAAAGGAAAATACAACGAACTAAAGTTTATAAAGATGGAAGAGGATTTTGATAAAGATTTATTTACTAATGATGAATTTGAAATTTTAAGTAAAATCACAAAACAATACAAGGTACATACAGCTAGAAATCTAGCAAATGTGTGTTTTGATATAGAGAAAGTTAGACAAACACCAAAAGGTGAAGTTATTATCTAGTACGATTTAGTTGAAGCATAACATCTTCAGCTATTTGTATCATCTTTACATTTAAAGATTTATATTCTTGGTTTGTAACTTGAATAATTAACTTATCGTATATTTCACCATAAGGATATAGTCCAAAATATATAAACTCTTTAGATGTTGTTTCATGCTCTAACTCTTTAAACCAAGTAGCAAGTAAAGCAAAACATAGCATCGATGGGTTAAATGATGGATTTGCACTAAGATGTGTTGAGATGCTTTTATTTATATCGTTGTAATTGTTTACGATATATTTTATTCTATTTACTTTTATATTTCTTATATAATATTCACTTGGTTGAACTACTACATTTATAGCTTTTTTCAAGTCATGTATATGTTCTTTTATAAACAACTTTAGTTCAGAACTTGTACTAAATATATCTTCATTTGAATTTTCATAAGAAGCTATCATATCTCTACAAAAAAGCAATAATGCTTCTGTTTTAACTGAAGAGATATTTATAACCATTTTAAATCCTAGTAGTAAAGATTCACTAAAAATGTTAAAAATTCTTTTGTTACATTTTTATCATCTATTGTTTCATTTTGTTGTACTGATTTTTCTATAAGTATTGCCATATTCTCTACTAGGTATATAGCTTTTTCTTCTAAAAGCATATTTACTTTACTTACCATTCTTTGTTTTACTATAAAGGCATCTACATTTTCTTTTTGAGATATACCAAACGCCATCTCATCAAGAGTACTTCTAATATCTAGAGGCAAAGAGTTGTATATAGAAGTTTTTTCTTGTTCTGCTGCTATTTGTTGTTGTAGTAGTTGACTATGTAAGATGATATTGCCTTTTGTTTTATGAATAAATATGATTATATCAAAGTAGGGGTTAAAGGATTATTTGATAAAATATTAGTACTTATAAATGAGGATTTGAATTTGAACAATATTTTAGTAGCCCACTCTCCAGATGCCGATGATATTTTTATGTACTATGCTATAAAATTAGGTTGGGTTGGTCTAGAAGATACAACTTTTGACAACTTAGCACTTGATATAGAAACATTAAATCAAGCTACACTAAGAGGTGAGTACGATATATGTGCTATAAGTTTTGCTTTATACCCTTTTGTAAAACATGATTTTTCACTACTTAAAACTGCAGTTAGTTTTGGTGATGGATATGGTCCAAAACTAGTAAAACTAAAAGACAAAAAATTAAAGAAAAACTTCAAAGTAGCATTAAGTGGTCAATACACAACAAACGCCCTACTTTTTAAAATCAAATATCCAGATGCGAGAATAACTTATCTTAACTTTCTAGATATAGAACAAGCTGTTTTAGATGGCACTGTTGATGCAGGTGTACTAATACACGAATCAATTTTAACTTACGATAAAAGACTTGAAGTTGAAAATGAGCTATGGGATATCTGGCAAGAACTTGCTGGAAATGAACTACCACTTCCTTTAGGTGGTATGTGTCTAAGAAGAAGTATTCCACTAAATAAAGCAATAGAGTATGAAAACACTCTAATAAAAGCAGTAAATGTTGCAAATAGAAACAAACTACTTTTAAGTGATATGCTAATAGAGAGAGACCTAATAAGAGTAGACCACGATACACTACAAACATATCTAGGACTTTATGCAAATGATGATTCTATAGAATTATCGCCTTTACAATTTAAAGCTTTAGATAAACTATATAGTCTTGGATTTGAGCATGGGTTCTATGATGAACTTATAAAAAGTCAAGATTATTTAATACCTAGTGAATATAAAGAGTTGCGTAACTCTTAAACATAAAGACTAAACAAACATCTTTTTACTTGTTTAGTATATGATTTTCTCATTATCGTAACATCAGTTATAGATTATACTATAGGTATAAATAACATTATAAGCACTATAGGAGCATTCTAAATATTGGTATAAGTCAGATAAATCTTTTAAAAGCAACTACAGAGAATATCATTAAGGTTGATAAAGGATATAGTTATTCATACGGTGGAAATATTAATATTTATTATTATCTACAAAAGAATATAAAGATTCTTTTGTAGATTTACAAAGCTATTTATTAACTGTGAATATTTCAGCACCAATCTATATGGCTAGAGCATCATATGCACATAGTGTGATTGATGATAATGTAATAAATGCCCAAAATGAATTAATACAAGAATTTGAGAATATATATGCTGGTGCTAATACAGATATACTAGATATAACATATAGAGATGATGATATACATTTAAATAAATACGGTTTAGAAGAACATGCAAAGTTATGGTTATCATATCTTAAATAGATATTTTATTGTAAAACCAAGTAAGAGAGCAAAGTGACAAATTCTGGGCTTAATGTTCTATCTTAAAAACTCCTAAAAACTGAACTTCCTATTTAAATTTTAGAAAGTATGGGATTAAAAGTTTTTGCAGATTTATATCTCTACAGAACTTATGAGATTAAACCAAACTGGCTAAAAGTAAAATTAGCAATGATGGCTTTTTTAGCTATTAATGCTTTTATTTTTTTAGTACCAATGATGCCAGAACTTAGGCAATTAGCTTTCTTAAGCATCAAGAATAGTACACTTAGTGAAGAATTTTTTGCAAAATTTGCAATAGAAGAGATAGTTGGAGTATCAAATTCAATTCCATTGTTGATTGAGATTTTGATGGGGTCTTTTAGACCAAAATTATTTAAAGAAAGGTAATTATTAGATATATTTACCATCAAGTCAATACTTGTCTATCTTTTGTATTTAAAATTGACTGTAAATAATCAGATATTTGTACTAAGCAAAAAGTAACTAAAAATATAAATAAACCAGCAAAAAAGCTAATCCACCAAGCTATGTCCATCACATCTTTTCCATCACTAAGTATACTTCCCCATGATATTTGTGGTGGGTTTATACCTAGTCCTAAAAAGCTTAGTGCTGATTCTCCTAGTATTGCTCCACCTACTCCAAATGTAAATGATACTAGAAATATGGGTGCAAGTAGTGGTGCGTAGTATTTGAATATAATTTTGTATATTGATACTTTTGATAAAACTAGTATCTTTATAAATGGTTTGTTTGATATAGCGAAACTTTCACTTCTTATAAGTCTAGCCATAGACATCCAGCCTGTGATACTTAGGACAAATACTAAAACAAATATAGAAGCATCTATATAACTTACAAGTGCTAATAGTAAAAAGAAAGTTGGAAAAGTAAGGAATAAGTCTATAACTATTGTTATACTTTTATCAACAGTTCCTTTAAAATATCCAGCATTTATACCTATAAACAGTCCTATAAGAGAAGTGATACTCGCACTTAAAAATCCTATTATAAGTGATGTTTGTCCACCTTCTAAGATTCTTGCAAAGATATCTCGCCCTAACCTATCTGTACCAAACGGATGTTCAAATGAAGGAGAATGAAGTATTAGACTTGGATTTAGTTCATAAGGAGATACTGTATAAATATAGTTTCCAAAAAAAACTACAAATATAAGTGAAGCTAAAAACCAAGCGTAAAATTTAAACATTTTTATGAAAAATAACTTAAAGAACTATTTCCAAACTTTTTTGTTTTGTATTGTTTATATTTACCAATTGTTTCAGGTAAAGTAAGCTCACTTTTATGTTCAAAAACTATCATGAAAATATTTTCGTTTTCAAAACTTTCTACCATCTTATATGTATCTTGATATATATCATCCATTCCATCTCTAAAGTCAAAAGGTGGATCTATATATACAACTACTGGTTTTGTTGAAGATGCTATTGTAGTATTTATAAGCTTTGGGATAATTTCAAAACTATCACCCATCATAGTTGTGCAATTTTGAGCATCTACAGTATCACAGTTTCTTCGTAAAACTTTGTAAGATCTTCTATCTATTTCACTAAAGTAAACATGAGATGCACCTCTACTTAAAGCTTCAAGACCTACGCTTCCACTTCCACCAAATGCTTCAACAAATACTGTATCAATAATATCATATTGAATTACATTGAAAAAAGATTCTTTTAGTATTGACTTACTACTTCTCGTAGTATCTAAAGGTGGTAGTTCAAGAGTTTTACCTTTATACTTACC
Source organism: Arcobacter sp. (assembly GCA_015663165.1). Taxonomy (GTDB): domain Bacteria; phylum Campylobacterota; class Campylobacteria; order Campylobacterales; family Arcobacteraceae; genus CAIJNA01. The sequence goes on from DQSS01000327.1 coordinate 19,980, forward strand.
TGCTATTATTCTGGTCGTTAATGTTTTCATTTTTTGCCTTGCTGTAATTATTTTGAAGTATATCAAAATTTAGCAAAATAAATATGTTTGGTTTTATTTTACTGTTAAATAAACTTGGATACACTATCCAATAATATATTATAAAGTTA
>DQSS01000384.1 GCA_015663165.1 Arcobacter sp.
GAAAGAAAAGCTTTATTTGTCTTTTGCTAAACATGATAAAATTAAGAAATTGGACTTTAAACCTTCGCCGTTTTTGTATGAGGCTAAGATGTTGAAGGGGTAGAGATTAGTCTTTACCCTCATCTTTCCAATCATAACACTCTTTTAAAATATCTTTAATTTGTGTTGTCTCTACATAATTTAGTTTATCATTTTCCAAAGCCTTTACTAAAAGTTTTCTAACTATATGTTTTAAGTCTTGATACTCAGATAACTTTCTTGCTGTAGGAATTACTTTTTCATTAATGTCTTTTGAAAAAAGTTTAGGAATGTCAGAGTTATTAATTTCATTATATTTAGATTGAATCATTAAAATTTTATCAATTTTTGTATCTAAATCAATGTCTTGTTTCATTGTCTCTTCATATTCATATTTTTTAGATTGGTTTACTTTAAAAATCAAATTCTGATAATGAAATCTTCGTTTTTGAATTTCATCAGTTAAACTATCAACTGTATGTTCTACTTTTTTATAAGCATGTTCCTGTACTTTGAGTATGGCTTCATCTAAACCATAAATTATTTGTTGTTTAACCTCTTCAACAATTTCTTGTTTAATCTCTTTTCTATAGTCCGAAAACTTATCATCAATATCACTGGTATAATCAAAAATTAATTGTCGATTTTTTTCAATTTTATTAGATATATCTTTCATATTTAAATAACCAAATAAAGATACAATAGTAATAAAGATAGTAACCATAGCAGCAAATATCATGAGTAAGTGTTCTATTTGTCCTGTATTTTCACTAATTGCTGACCCAAAAAATTCACTTAGTTTACTAACTACTTCTAATTCTACTTGTGTAGTTGATAAATTGTGTTCAGCACATCTAGTACTATTACTTTCAGCATAAGCGATCATCGTCATAAATAAGAACATTAGTATCACTTTTATAGTTTTCATTTTAACCCCCTAATGATGTTTAGTAACTCTGTTGTATAATCTTTTGAAATAATTAAACCTGTATCTATATCATGTTTTTTTGCATCTTTAATTGCTTCAGACTGAGGCTTTGAACTAAAAAAAATAATTTTAACATGCTTAAATCTATTTTTTAAACAATGATTGAAATACTCAAAACCACTGTCCAAGTCATTATTTACTTTTATTTTATTCCCAAAACAAAAGAAAAACATTTCACGATTATATATCATGCGAATATCTATAATAACCACATTGTCTTTTTTATCTTCTAACTCCTCGATCTCATTTGAAAAACTAATAAATGATTGACATACATTTATTGGTTTACTAATATACTTCTCTAATTGATGCTTAATAATATCAATTGTTTCAGGTTCATCTTCTAGCCATATGATATTCATACTTGTTCTCCTCCTAATTCATGTTTTTGAATAATGATTTCAAAAGTATTAACGGCAGCACCTTTGATAACACTCTCTTCTCTGATTAAGCGTATTTCACCACCCAATACTTTTTTAACAATCTCATTACACTTATATAAACCTATACCTAAGTTTTCATCTTCTTTACTTTTATAATTAATTTTTTCACCATCAATCTCTTCTTCATAATCTTTAGTGGAAAAACCCCTGTATCCGTACTTAAAAATATCAATATCTTCACCATTTAAAATTTTTAACCCATCATTTTTAATACTAATATGAATACTATATTTTTTTACTTTAGAAAAAATACGTATGGATGTTCCCTGAAAAGAATACTTAACTGCATTTAAAAGTATGTTTTGAAAAACATCAGAAAGTATTAAGCTGTGGACTTTTAACTGTAACTCTTTATCTATCATGTTATTTATACGAATATTTTTTCTATTATAAGGAAAAGGAATAGCATTCGTAAGTTCATTGAATATATGTCTAATGTTATGTACTTCTTCACTTTCCATAATCAAAGGTTTATATAAATTGACTATCTCTTTATCTACATGGTTATCATATTTAATTTTATCTGACTTATTTGTTATGTATTGAAAAGCCAATCGTGTATTTGAAACCAAATTATTAACATCATTTAACTTTACATTGAACCTAAATCTTGCATAGTGTTCAAGTTCTTTAAAATTAACATTCACCAACTCTCGTAACTGTTTAACCTTAATATCTATCATGTTGAACTTTGCACTTATCTCATGTAAAGCTTTACTTTGAACCAATGCTCTTTGAGCTTTAATGGTATTCATAATATTGAAAAAAATAGACAAATGATTCATTACACTCTTTAGACTTTGTTCATCTATGGACTTATAATCTTCTTCTACATGATTGTAAACAGAACAAGCCCCAATAAGCTTTTCACCATCGGTAATGGCATATATCTTTACACAATTTAGTCGTTCATCATACGTTAAAGGGTTACATACTGACAAACGTTCACTCTCTTTTATATTAAAATTTTCAACTTTTTCAAAATTTTCAGTATTGAGTAAATCAAAAATCAAGTCATTGGATTTTCTTTCTACAATACAGGTTGAAATATCTTCTATATCTAAGGTTGTTGATTTCAATCTAAAAATGGATGCCATGTTGTCATAGTCCCAAATGGCAATACCATAAGAAAAAAATATGTTATTGATATAAGTAGTTAAGTCCTCAAAGTGTTGCTGAATAGCTTCATCATCCAACGTAGGTTTTTGAGGTAAATTATTCATAATAGCAGCAAGGTTTTCATGCACAATTTGGTCAAATATTTGAACAGATAAAGCACTGGTAATCGATAAAATAAGATTGATATCATTGTCCGTAAAATTTCCTACACGAAAACTATCAATGAGTAATACTCCCAATAATTTATGCTTAAAAGTAATGGGCAAAGCAATATTTGAAAGAACAGCTTTTCCCTCAACTGGTTGCAACATATCATCTTTATGAAGGTTTTTTAAAATTATTTTATCTATGTCATATTGACCATCACTACTTTGGTACCTTTCAACAACATTTAAAACCCTACTTATGTCTCTAATATTCATTTCGGGATTGTTCACCTCTTTAACTAGATTCTCCATTCCTTCTTCATATTGAGCGTCACCATGTGTTGTAAGCATCTCTAAGCGTTTTTCAGAGAGAATATATTTTATGTAGCAACCTCCATCAGCATTAACCCTGCTACAAATATGCTTTAAAAGTTCTTTTACAACGGAAAAGGTATCTCCCTCTAAACCTGAATATCGTTTGGTTAAAGTACTTTTTAATCTTGAAGCATATTCTGACCTAAAAAAGTCTCGATTATTTTCAAATTTCTGAAAAACTTTTGAAAAATCATTAGAATATTCTCCCCTGTTACTATTTAAACTTATCGATAATTTTCCATTTTTAAAAGTTAATAAATATTCTTTAATTTTAAGAGAAACATCAAAGATAGCATCTTCTTTAGTCACCATATACATAAATACAAAAACTTTTTCCAATTCTTCCTTATCTAAGTCATTTGGGATTATGGGCATAGAATCAAAAAAGAGTTGAAATGCTTTCTTGATATATTCTGTCTCTTTTTTTGCTCTATTTAGCTGAAAGTTCATTCTTTTCTTTGCCAATGTCGTTAACTCAAAAATATTCATACTGTCAAAGTTATAATTTTTCAAAACATTCTCAACAACTTTTTTATAGTCTTTTTTATTGGTGAAAATTCGTCCAATAGAAAGTGTGTAATTCTCATTTAATTTCACATAAATACTTTGCATATCTACTAAACATTTAGTTACAAAGGGTTCTTCAAAGTTTTCATCTATAAATTCTTTAGAAAATAAATCATAAATCATTAAAAAAGTCCAAAGCCTTCGATTACTTTTAATTTCTCGGGTGAAAGTCAAAGAGTTACTAGCATGTGTCATCCACATAATCTTTCTAAGTTTTTCAGCATGAAATTTCAAAATTTTATAAACGTCACTATTAATATCTATGCTTCTAGGGTTTTCTTGTATTCTTTTTCTTAAAAAATTTATGGTTTTATCAGCATCAAAATCTTCATTTGGCAACAAAAGAGTATGAAGTTTTTTTATATCATCATTTGCCATCATTTCATGTTTAAATTTTTCATAACAATTATTATTGTAAATTCGTAGAGGGTACATATAGAGAGTAGAAATCGTCTGCTGAAAGACTTCGAGTTGAAAAAGCTCTTCTTTATTCATAACTAAACCCCTTTCAAATTAAAATAATAAATTATTCTAACAGATTTAGGTAAATGAAAAGTTAACATTAATAATAAATAAAAAATGGGAATAGATAAAGAGAAGTAATAAAGAGGACATTTGTTAACAAATGTCCTTAAAAAAAGTTAAGAGCCTAGTCTTTACCCATAATGTCACACTGACCTGTAATTTTACAGATTGGACAAAAGTTAACCAGTCCTGCAATTAAAGGAATAACCCCTAAGTAAAACCATTGA
>DQSS01000148.1 GCA_015663165.1 Arcobacter sp.
ATATTTATTCCTCGTATTTTATTAAACTGTCATCTAACGGTCGGCTTGAACTGCAGATTTTCGCTAGAAAATCTATTAGTTCCAAGGTTTTGTTACCTACTTACTTAAATAACTTTGGTGTTAAAGATGTAGGTTTTATATTAGGTTCTTTTATCTTAATAATGATTGGCATAGGCATTTCAATACTTATTAAAAGTGCTTCGCCTGATTGTAAAGTAGGTAAATATGCTAATGAACTTTTATTTCCCTCTGAACATGCTTTCTCTATTACACTTCTATCCGTTTCATTTATAAGTCTATGAACTATAAAAGTACCCATTTGGCTTAATGTACCCACTGGTATATCTCTTGGTGTTTGTGTAGATATGCATAAAAACAATCCATGTTTCCTACACTCTTTAGCAATTTTATCAAAAGCATCAAGTTCTAAGTCTTGTAAAAAATCATCAGTAAGTGTTTTTTTAAGAAATTGGTGTGCTTCATCAACAAATAGAACAAGAGGATTCTCTTTAAATTTATATTGTCTAGCTTCTTCTAACAAATAACTACCAATCGCATTGGTCAATATTTCCCTTAATCCTTTTTCAAACGATGCATCCTTTAGAGATATTATAAATAATGTTTGTTCTGTTTGTTCTTCATCTAGAAAGTCTTCTAGTTCTTGATTAAATTCATTATCATCATCTAACTGTTTATTAAATCCAAAGATATTTCTGAATTCTGGTTGTCTTCTTAAATGCTCAATTCTACTAATTAAAGAACGCACATTTGCAATTGCTGTTCCATCAGATTGTCCAAAATTACTGGAATCACCATTTCGGACACACTCTGCATTTATTTGCTGTGTTAAATTTGCTAAATTAAAATCACATTTGTCAGTCTCTACAATATGCCTATATGTACCAAAACTTGTAAAATAATTACTTTTTGATTGGTTTTCTTTCTCGTAAATATTTTGTGTATATTGTTCATTTATTTGTAATTGCTTAACAAGCTTTAAACTTTTAATAGCTTCTATGAGTTTTGGTTTTTGTACATTTTCACTTGGTCTAAATAATGCAATTAAATCTGTACTTCTAAGTCTTGAATAGTGAAAAAATGTATCTTCTTCCTCTGCACCAAACTTTACAGTTTTTACATTATCTAAATTATAAAAGTTTTCATATTCACCAGTTGCATCTATTAAAATTGCTTTAGATTTATTTAAACGTAAAAATTCTTCAAGTATTCTTGATATTGTATAACTTTTACCTCCTCCAGTAGTACCTACTATTGCACAATGACGTCCAAACAATTGATTTGGGTTTAATGGTAAGCTAGTTTCTAAACTATTGGTTAATTTTGCAATATCAAAAGATACAGAATTACTATCTTCATTACTAATAAACAGAGTTTTAATTAAATCAGCAGAGCATAAATAGACTTTTGAACCAACAGCAGGGTATCTACCCAATCCCTTATCTATTTTTTTAGAATAATAATTAAATGATAATAATAATTCCACTTTACCTTGAGGATGAAAGCTAGAATCATAAAAAGCGTGTTCACCTAAGAAATTTTGTTCTTTTTCTGGCAAAGAAACTTCTTGTAGCTTTCCTAAAAAACCAAAATTTTCACCTTCAATTACGACATAGTTACCAACAATACCACCTGATAATTCATCCTCATAGTGCCAGAATTTTTTTAAAAGTGTAGGAGTTGGAAAATGAATATTGGAATAACTTGGAGTAACTTTTGATATATATCCTACAAATTTATCATTTGTAAATATATGTTTATTCATGATTCATTTCCATTAAAATCCAAATACTGGCTGGATGGTAAATTCGTTACAAAATCTTTAAAAAATTCTCCAATTATTAATACCTGACTATTTTTTTTTGAGAGTTCAAAAAGTTTTTCAAAATTCTCATTTAGCGTTGGATTTATAAACGGTTCTATTATCACTAAATTTAAACTTGGATTTTGATTTAAAGCTTCATTTATCATTGTAAAAATATGTTTATCTGCAAAACTAAACCCTATGCTAATAAGAGTCGTAGTACCACCTTTTCTAAGTTCTGCTTGAAATCTACTCATCATTTCAAAGTAAGGTTGTTCATATGATGATTCATACTTATTACTATTTGGATATATCATCATAGCTTTTGATGGATTATCAATTTGTACTATTTCAGTGTTTCTTTTTTCCCAATTTACAGAACCATGTAGTTTATATAAATGGAATACATTACTAGCAAAATTTTCTGTTGATGAAGTACGACTGTTCTCTCTAACTACAATATCATAATCAAAATATTTACCACTAAATTTTCTTGGCTGAGTAAATGAAAAACCATCAATTATTACATAACCACCTTTCGCCCCAGCCTCTTCAAATGCTCTGTCATAATTTGTTGTAAATATTTTCAGTCTTGATTGTTTTGTCTTTCGGCTTGTTAGTTTTTTTATAAAATCTAAATGAATTGATTTATCTATAAGTGAGAAATTACATTGTTGCAAAATTGCTTTTTCTATAGTATCTACATGAAAATTAATACTACTATCACTTTTAAACTCTAAGTATAGTTTTGCTTTAGATAAAACTATTTCTAAATCTTTCTTATCTTTTACCTCTTGATCAATTTCTAAAGTAGTTAAGAAATTGTCAAGATTGAAGTCTTGATTCACAAGTGTATATATATGATCCCATAGTTCAGTCATTAATTTACCACCAAATAATTCGTCATCTTTAGAACTACCAGCACCAGTTAAAACAAGTAATCTTTCAGCAGATACTAATTTTTCAAGAGCTTTTGTATAATAGTAGTGAATTAACTCAATAGCCTTGTTTATTAACACCTCTTCAGTTATATCATCAGATAACATATATTCAATTGAAGTATCTTTGTATCTTTCTTTATAAAGAATATTATTAACTCGTAACTCATCTTCTTTTATTTCTATGATTTTATTCTTTGTACTCAAAAATATTTTGTTATCCAATTTCAATTCCTTAGTCTTATTTACTAGGTAACGCCTGACTTGAGAAATAGTTTTCCCGCTAGGGTAAACTATTTCTCTCCAAGGTTTTGTTATGTTTTTAACATCTTAGTAATCTCATCACACCATCTTTCTTGTTCATGATAATTTTGTGGCAATGGATGATAATAAGACACATTTGTTCCTTCTTTTAATAATCCAAATGGTTTTATCTCATTTATTCTTTCTATTGCTTTTATCGCTAAAGGTTCAAGTTTTTTATCAACTCCCCATGCAAAAATGACAGGAACATTTTTTACAAATAATGTTTCAAAATCGTTGATTCTTTCATCGTTAAATATTGAATGTGGAATTTTTTTCAACTCTTCAAGTTTTGAATAAAACACCTTACTTTTAGCTTCTCTTAAATCTGAAAGATTGAGTATTCGTGCGTAATTAAAATTACAATTGTTCATAACTTTCATAATTTGGTCTTGGGTTTTATCGGGAACAGCTTTTGATGCTATTGTATTTTTTTCATTACCATCTTCAGGTCTTGAAGAGCCTGGATTCATCATTACAACCATTAAATCAGGTTTATCAGTAATTGTTTCATATCTTCTAATATCTAAATATTTTCTGCATAAAAGATTTTTATTTTCATAAAAAAGTCCACTAATCTCAAAATTTATTTTCATATTGTATAAATTCCTTTGTAATATAACG
>DQSS01000318.1 GCA_015663165.1 Arcobacter sp.
TGGATTCGAACCAGCGACCAAATGATTAACAGTCATCTACTCTACCACTGAGCTAATCCGGAATGTTTTAAAAGTTTAATTACTTTTTAGAGTGGGATTATACATAGATTTTTCTTGTTTGTCAAGAAGAATCTACACTTTTTTTAAAATTCTATCCTAACCTGAGTTTGACCTGTAGTCCCAAACTCTAAATCAATATTTTTTGCAATTTGATTGAAGTCTACACCTTCAACCATTTTTAAAGAATCCATTATTTGTTTTTTACCGTTTACTAATTCTTTTGATTTTATTCCATGTGAGATAGATAAGCTTGCTTCTACAAAAGCAGATAGTTTATCACACTGCTTAAGAGCTAAACCATCAATAGCATCATATTTATTGTCGTTATATTGGCTTATTCCATTGCTTACTACTTGAATCTTTCCATCAACTCTTATCTTGTCTAAGAATTCATCTTTAGTTCCATCATAAAGTCCAAGTAAGTATGAAAATTCATCTTTTAACCCTAACGGTATATTTGGCAAAATATCATCTTCCATTTTAGAGATTTCATACTCTGCAATGATATCAGCTAATTCATCTACACAATATTTCACAGGACTAATTATATCTCGTGTTAGTGCTTCAGGTAAATCATGAAATAGGGCAGTATAGAAGTTGTTTTCTATTCTTTTATTGCAAGCATTAACTTTTAGCGAATAGAAGTGTCCAAAGATAGCAACAGTAAGCATATGGCCTAATACAGATGTTTCAGGTATTCGAGGTGTTTGTGCCCATCTTTTTTGAAACCTTAATCTACCACTTAAATCTATAACTTTAGCAAGCTTTTTATTTAAAGCTATTTTTCTTATTGCAATTAGCTCATAGTAGTCTTCAATTTCTGCCTCAACTTCTTTTTTTACATCATCTATATCACTTAAGAATTGGCTAGTTTGATATACTATTCCAAATTCCCATTTAGTAGCCATATATGATGCAGCTTTTAGTATAAATCTTTCTTTTTTATACATATTTTCATCAGTTAAGTATTGCTCAAATTTATTTAGAAAGTTTCCAGTATCAATATCTTTTAAGCTATCACCTAACTTTGAAAGTACCCATCTGTTTATCTCTTTACCTTTTTGTTGTAAAGCTTTTCTGAAAACATCAGGTCTTATATCTGTTACAACTACTCTTCTTAAAAATTCAAATATTCCAGCTTCTATTAGATGAGTGTAGTTTATATCATCTTCCATTTTAGCAATAAAATATGCAATAATAAACTTATGTGCTTGTTTATCTAGCTCAACTAAGTCAACCATTCGGGGATAATCATTCCACCTTTGAATAGATGCAGCTGAAAAGATACTATCAATTATCTTTGGATTTATCATTTTTACTTATTTCCTCATCTTTATCGCCTCTTGCAATTAGCCATTTTCCAAACAACATAGCTGCAACCGTACCTAGTACTACAATATAAGCTACCCAATCACTTGGTGGTGTTCCTCTTGTCATAAGTTATCCTTTATATTCTACAGCTTGAAAGCTTATTTATTTTATCAACTCTTTGGCTATGTCTTCCACCTTGGAATTCACTTTTGTCCCAAGCATCAACAATAGCTTCAACCATACCATATCCACTTACTCTTTCACCAAGACAAAGTATATTTGCATCGTTGTGCTCTCTTGCCATTTGTGCTGAAAATGTATTGTGACAAAGTGCTGCTCTTATACCATCAAATTTATTTGCAGCCATAGACATACCTAGTCCTGTACCACATATTAAAATACCTTTAGTATCTTTATTTTCTAAAACAGTCTCACATACTTTTGCTGCAAAATCTGGATAATCAACTCTATCTTTTTTAAATGGTCCAAGGTCAATCACTTCATGACCTCTTTTTTCAAATAACTCTTTTACAAATGCTTTTATTTCTATTCCTGCGTGATCTGCTCCGATATAATAAGTCATTAGTATATTCCTTGTGTATGTTTAAGTTCTTGTTTTGTGTATTTTGTATCTTCTAAAGATTTAGGAGTTTGAAAAACTCTATCCCATCTAATATTTTTATTTTCATCCCATGAAAAATAAATAAACCAAGGTTTTCCAACAATATATTTATATGCAACTGTTCCCCAAAATCTACTATCATTACTATGGTCTCTATTATCACCCATCATAAAATATTCACCTTGTGGAACTCTGATAGGTAACATATCAAATAGTTGAGTATGTGGTGATGTCCCTTTTCTTACACTAGAATCAGTATGTATACCTGGATGCTCTTTTTTATAAGGATTTTCTACAAATAACATATCGTTTACTGTTACTGTTTTATATCCTTTATAGTTTTCTTCTACAAATTTATTTCCATCTTTTGGATGTAGATATAGTTTCTTGTCTTGTAAAAACAATACATCTCCACCACTAGCCACACATCTTTTAACATAATGTATCTTTTCATTATGAGGGTATCTAAATACTACAATATCTCCTCTTTGTGGTTTTGGTCCATCTATTAAATGACCATTGCCTTTAAAGTCCGGTAATACTTGTACTTCAAGCCAAGGTAATCTTGGTGTTGGTATTCCATATGAGAATTTCTTTACAAATAGCATATCACCTATAAGCATTGAGTTTTTCATACTTCCACTTGGTATAACAAATGCTTGAGCAACAAAAAATATAATTCCTAGTACAATTACAATAGTTCCAGTCCAAGAACCAGACCAGTCGTAAGCTTTATGTAAAAAACTTTTGTTTGCATTTTCTTTTGTTTCTAAATCTATATCTTCCAATTATTTTCCTTGAATTATTTTCTATTTTTTGCAGATTTAACTGTATTTTCTAAAAGCATTGCTATAGTCATAGGACCAACTCCACCTGGAACAGGTGTGATATAAGATGATTTTTTAGATACATTTTCAAAGTCTACATCTCCCGTAAGTTTTCCAGATTCTAGTCTGTTTATACCTATATCTATGATTATTACATCATCTTTTACCATATCTTCTTTTATTAAATTAACTACTCCTACACCCACGCAAATAATATCCGCATTTAATGTATGTGCTTTTAAGTCTTTTGTATATATATGACATATTTCAACTGTAGCATTTGCATTTAACATAAGTGTAGCCATAGGCTTACCTACTATATTTGAGGCACCTACAATACATACATTTTTACCTTTAGGATCAATATCATACTCTTTTAAAAGTTCCATTACTCCATAAGGGGTTGCAGGAATAAAACCATCAAGTCCAGCAACTACTCTTCCAACATTATAAGGATGAAATCCATCTACATCTTTATGTGGTGCTATAGCTTCAAGTATTTCTGTTGTATCTATATGTTTTGGTAGAGGAAGTTGAACTAATATACCATCAATATTTGTATTTTTATTCATCATTTCTATAATTTCTAAGATATTATCTTGAGAAATTGTTTCAGGCATTTCATGTGCTATACTATATATACCAGATTCTTTACAAGCTTTACTTTTCATATTTACATATGCCGCACTTGCAGGATCATTTCCTACAAGAACAACAGCAAGTCCTGGAGTGATATTGTTTTTTTGAAGTTTTTGAACTTCTAGCTTAACATTGTCTCTTATTTTGTTTGATAGTTTTTTCCCATCTAGTAATGTCATAGTACTAAACCTTTATATTTGATATTGATAGGATTATATCTAAATTTAATTTTGGTATTACTTTACTAGTGAATATAATTCATCTTTGATGTCTAAATATTTTATGGTCTTGCTCTCATCTCTTTTTAGATTTTCTATTTTAAAGCAATCAAGACAAAGTAAGGTTAAATTTTCTAAATAGTATTGTCCACTATCATTTAAAGATTTAATCATATAAATATCAGAATTTTTTATATCAATAACTTTAGAACATTTTTGGCAAGATTTATCATCTCTTTGAAAAATAATAGCTTTTCTTTTTAACCAATCCTCAGGTAGTTTCTTAGATATGGGTTTTGAATTTAAAACATAAGAGGACCAAAGCTCTTTAGTGGGAACTATAGGAGTGCTTTTAATAACTAAATCTTTTGTTGTGTATTGATTTATAATATTATCTATTAGTGCATATTGTTTTGCTTGTGGATTTGGCTCATTTTCTAATTTCTCCAAGAATGAAAAATCAAACTTTAATTTTGGATAAATTTTTTGAAGAGTTTTTTGAAGGTTATTTACAAATAATTCCATGTCATTTTGTTTATAGTAAAATGAAAATATTTTCTTTCTAAATGTAAACATAAATCCAAATACTAAGATTAACCATATGATAGATGAAATTATAAAATCCATTCCTAAAAAATTCATTATTTTCCTTTGTTATTATATTATAACAAATTATTTTTAGTGGTGCCCTTAAATATGAAATTACATTTAATTTATGGAAAATATACATTTTTTAGCTAAAATAATAAAAATAATAAAAATAATAAGGTTTAAAATGATAAAAAATAAAACAATAATAAGCTTTACTGCAGCATTTGCACTTACTACTTCATCAGTATTTGCTATTGATGAGGCAAAAGTATATGCAAGTGTAAATGGTAGTGATATTACAGCTACGGATGTATCTGTTGTATTAAAGGATCCTCGGATTAAATTTGATACACTTCCAAAAAAAGAACAAAAATTAATTATCGATCAATTGATAGATAAAAAACTTTTAGCGAATAAAGCTTTAAATTCTGATATTAGTAATAGCAAAGTATTTAAAGATACTTTAGCTAAAACAATCACTATTTTAAAGCAAGATTTAGCACTACAAATATGGATGCAAAATAAATCTAAAGAGATAAAAATTAGTGTAAATGAAGTGCAAAAGTATTACGATGATAATAAAGTAAGATTTATAAAAAAAGAAGAATTCAATGCGAGTCATATATTACTTAAGACAAAAAATGAAGCGAATGATATTATAGACATATTAACTAAATCAAAAAATATTAAGAATCAATTCACATCTCTTGCTAAGTCAAAATCTATTGGGCCTTCTGGAAAAACAGGAGGTGAACTAGGATGGTTTAGTAGTGATAAAATGGTTCCAGAATTTTCACAAGCAACTTCTGGTTTAAAAGTAGGTCAGTTTACTAAAACACCTGTTAAAACACAGTTTGGTTTTCATGTTATTTATTTAAATGATAAAAAAGAAGCAGGAACGGTAGAATTTGATAAAGTAAAAGCAGATATTAGAAACTTTTTAGGACAAACACAATTAAAAACAAATATTGAGTCAGTGATAAAAGCTGAAAAATCAAAAGCTAAAATAACATACAAGTAAGGAAAATAAATGAGCGTATTAAGTATAGTAAAACCGGGTGTATTAACAGGAAGCGAAGCAAAAAAATTATTTGATTATGCAAAAGAAAATAACTTTGCAATACCAGCAGTAAATGTTGTAAATACGGAAAGCATAAATGCGCTTTTAGAAGCAGCTGCTAAAGTTAACTCTCCAATAATTTTACAATTTTCAAATGGTGGAGCACAATTCTTTGCTGGAAAAGGTTGCAAAGCAGATAATGCATCAGTTTTAGGTGCCGTTTCAGGAGCTAAGCATATTCATACTATGGCAGAAGCTTATGGAGTACCTGTAATTTTACATACAGATCATGCAGCAAGAAAACTTCTTCCTTGGATAGATGCTTTACTTGAAGCTAGTAAACAGCACTTTGTAAATACAAAAAGACCACTTTTTACATCTCATATGCTAGATTTAAGTGAAGAGAGTTTAGAAGAAAATATTGGAACTTGTGTTGAGTATTTTAAAACAATGACTTGCCTTGATATGATGATTGAAATTGAGCTTGGAATTACTGGTGGAGAAGAAGATGGTGTTGATAATAGTGATATTGACAATGCGTTACTATATACTCAACCAAGTGAAGTTATGTATGCATTTGAGCAATTAAATGAAGTAAGTCCTAACTTTACAATCGCTGCATCATTTGGAAATGTTCATGGTGTATATAAACCAGGAAATGTAGTACTTACTCCTGTCATTTTAGATAACTCACAAAAGCATATAAGTACTGAACTAAAATGTGAAGCAAAGCCAGTTAACTTTGTATTCCATGGTGGTAGTGGTAGCACAAGTGATGAGATTAAAGAATCCATTTCTTATGGTGTTATTAAAATGAATATTGATACAGATACACAATGGGCATTTTGGGATGGTGTGAGAAAATTTGAAGCTAAAAATAGAGATTATTTACAAGGTCAAATTGGAAATCCTACTGATAGTGAAAAACCAAACAAAAAATACTATGATCCAAGAGTATGGTTAAGAGCAGGGCAAATGAGTTTGATTGAAAGACTTGAAGTTGCTTATGCTGATTTGAATTGTATCAATAAATTATAAATAATAATCAACTAAATAAAAAAGGGCTAAATGAATTTCATTTAGCCCTTTTTACTTACTGAAACTTACGATTTTACATCAAATAGTATAGCTGATTAGTTTAGTAAAAGCATATAAAATAAGTAAATTTGAAGAACACTAATTAAGTGCTTGGAGAGCAAAGAATTATTTTGTTAATAATTCTTTAACTCTATGCTCTTTACCTGTATCATCATCAATCACTTGCTCTTTTATTGTATCAAAATTAATCTTTTTTAAATCAATCTTTCTTACTTGTCTATTATACATTGTGTGATAATAATAAGTGATATTTGTTAAGTCAGATACAGATGTTATCTGAGTAGCACTTTCTATATCTGTAGGTATTTGTTCTTGTGGTAAAACAACACCTAGAGGAATATTAAAATTATCCAGCATTCTAAATAATTCAAATACAGCATCATTGGTTGTCTTTAAAGGTCTAGCCGTAGAAACCATAGCTGCAGCTCTTATAAATCTTGATGGTGGAGTAAAGTCACCAGGTAAACCAATCATACCAGATCCAGCACCTAATGGACTAAATACTACATCTTTAGTCTTAATAGCATTATGTGCTTTTGGAGATAAGTGAAGATAGTTTTTTAAGTTTGTTAAATGCCAATCATAAGTAGGAGAATTTGTAACAACACCAAGTATTGCATTGTAAATATTAACTTTACCATTTTCTACAACTTCTATAATAATAGACTCGCCACTTGGATCTGTTACTTTTAAATGTAAAGGATGATCTACATCACCAAATCTTTTATCTATAACTGATACAATTTTAACTTTATTTATATTTTCTTTTACTTCTTTAACTGTTGAGAAAGTAGATAATATCCATTTCATAAAGTCACCCATTGTAAGTGATTTATGAGCTGTCTGTTTATCGAATTTTCCATATGAAGCATAACCAGGAAGATAGAAAAATGCTGCTGAAAGTCCTTTTTCATTTAGTCCATCAGGACCCATATCTAGTCCATATGTTGTCATACCTACATATCCATATTTTCCAGTCCATTTCATCATACCATCACTATTTTCAGGTTTTAAAGCTTCATATTTTTTACCTCTTGGGTATATTCCTATTTTATGTTGTAAGCTAGCATTATGTGACCATTCCATAGTTCTACCAACTGTAATGTCACCATTTATTGTCTTTAGTGATAGTCCAGTACAACTTAATGCACTAGTTGGCAAAATAAGAATTGATGCGATTAGACAAAGTTCTTTTAGTTTTTCATTTATTTTTCCTTGTTTATTTCAATACAAGCTATTAGTATAATATAAGTAGCTTTAAAAATTAATAATCGTAAGCAACTTTATACTTAGGATCATCTTCTTCAAATGTACAAAATTGTTTTGCATTTGTCATTATAGATTTACACTCATTACTTAAGTGTCTTATTTTTATTGATTTACCAGCTTCTTGATACTTCTTAGTAATGGCATCAATTGCTTCAACACCAGAGATATCCATAACTCTAGCATCTTTAAAGTCAAGAACTACTTCTTGAGGATCATGTGCTATGTCAAACTGCTCATTAAATGCAGTTACACTTCCAAAGAACAATGGACCATCAAAGTCATATATTTTACTTCCATCATCTTCAATATGTGTTTTAGCAGTAACTTTAGCATGTTTCCAAGCAAATACAAGTGCAGATATAATAACACCAGAAATAACAGCAATAGCTAAATCAGCAACTATTGTAATAGCTGTAACAGTCACAAGAACAAAAGCATCTGATCTTGGCATTTTAGTGATTCTAGCAAAGCTTGACCATTCAAATGTACCAATCGCAACCATCCACATAATACCAACTAAAATAGCAACTGGAATGATATTTAATAAATCTGTAAGAAGCGCGACAAGTAGTATTAAACCAAGTGAAGCAACAATTCCAGATAATCTACCCCAACCACCAGATGTATAGTTTATAATAGATTGACCAATCATAGCACATCCTGGCATTGCACCAAAGAATCCACAAGTAACATTACCAGCACCTTGGGCTATACATTCTTGGTTTGCACTTCCTCTTTTTCCTGAAATTTCATCTAAAACAGAAAGTGTAAGAAGTGATTCAATTATACCTACAAGTGCAACAATAATTGCATATGGAAGTACAAGTTTAAATGCTTCAAAGTTTAACAATACATCAGGAATATGAAATTGAGGTAATAAACCTTTAAACTCAGTAAGAGAAGCTAAATCTCCTACAAGTTTAGTATCAAGGTTGAAGTAGTAAACAGAAGCTGTAAATACAATAATAGCCACAAGTCCAGAAGGAATTGCAGAAGTTACTTTAGGAAGTAAATACATAGTAAGCATAGTACCTATAATGATAACATACATTGAGTAACCAGCTCCATCAAGAAACTTTAACTGACTCATAGCAATAACAACAGCAAGTCCATTTACAAATCCATGTAAAGCAGGCTGAGGAACTAAACGGATAAATTTACCCATTTTAAATGCACCAATAGCAATTTGCATAAGTCCAGCAACAACAGCTGTAAGTGTAATATATTGAACAATTCCAAATGATAAAGCATCGCCACTTATACCTTGAGATATAAGTACATCTTTAGCAGCAATACTTACACCAACCAATACAATAGCAACCGCACCAGTAGCACCAGAAATCATTCCAGGCTTACCACCCATAATAGCAGTAATCAGCCCTAGTATAAATGCAGCATAAAGTCCTACAATAGGAGAAACTTGAGCGATAAAAGAAAATGCAATAGCTTCAGGAACTAAAGCAACAGCAACAACTAAACCTGATAAGATATCGTCTTTGGCACTTTTGCCTATAAGGTGGTCTTTGAAATTTAACAATATATATCCTTGCGATTTTTTCGCATTATATCCAATATATGATTAAAAGTATGATTTATGTATATTTACGGTTTAATGAAAAATTTGATTAAAGAAGAATTAGAGAAAAAGGCACAGCGTTAAGCCGCGTTTTGTCTTGGATAATAATTTATCTAGTTTTTAAATTACTTTAAAAATCATGCGAGAACGAAAGATGTGAAGCTTTTACCGTGTTCTCTTGCTTCTGTTTGGGTTTACATATCTGTAATGATTACTCAAAACTCTCCAAGGTTCTTACCCTTGTATTTCACCTTTTCCTATAGTAAACTATAGGTAGTCTAATCTCTGTTGCACTATCCCTTAGCTTTCGCTAGCCATCATTTAAATGGAAACATACTTCACTGAAGCCCGGACTTTCCTCTTGAGTTTCAACTCAAGCTATTATCTACTGTACCTTTAAGATGAAATCCTAACTAAAATATACTTATTTTCTTATAATATCATAGTACTTTGGTATGTCAAAAGTAAATAAGCTTTCATCTAATTGTATATCATTTGATGTATTTGTAAATGATATATTTACTTTATTGTCTATTTCATCTGTGTATTTAATAGTCGTAAGAATTTTATTTTTTACTATTATTGTATATTTTATATTGTTTACTTTATTTTGATATGTTTGATTGTCGATTTTCTTTGATGAATTTAGTATATTGAATAAATTTAGTTCTTCACTTATTTTTGAAGTTATCACTTGCTCCAATTCTGGCTCTACAATCATAACATTTAGGTCATTTATATAAACATCTTTTCTAATAGGTTTTGTGTATCTCCATAGAATATTTGAATTGTTATCTATATATAAATTTCCATTATATATAATCTTTGAATTTGAACTATTTGTAATAGTTTGAGTAAACATTGAACTGTAAGATTTCAGATTGATAATATCAGAATAAATAATGCTAAATGTGAATAATAATATGCTTAATACTTTCATAATAATCCTTTAGATATAATCGTGAATTATAATAAAACTATACTTCATAAGGAATAAAATATATGCTAGGTTTTTTAGGAAAAATTTTCGGAACAAAAAATGATAAAGAGATTAAGAAATATACAAAAAGAGTAGATGCAATAAATGCTTTAGAGGATAAATACAAAGCTCTAAGTGATGAAGAACTACAAGAGGCAATCGCTTCTTTTAAAGATTCCGTACAAAAAGAAGAAAAAACTTTAGATGAAGTTTTAATTGATGTATTTGCTATTACACGAGAAGCTAGTGTAAGAGTTTTAAATATGAGACACTATGATGTTCAACTTATAGGTGGATTAGTTTTACACGAATCAAGAATTGCAGAGATGAAAACAGGTGAGGGTAAAACTTTAGTTGGAACACTTGCTGTTGTGTTAAATGCACTTACAGGAAAAGGTGTACATGTAGTTACAGTGAATGACTATCTTGCTTCAAGAGATGCAGATGAGTTAGAACCTTTATACAACTTCTTGGGTTTAAGCGTTGGTGCACTTACTGGTGCTATTCCAAGTGATGAGCAAAGAAAAGAGATATACAATTGTGATGTAACGTATGGTACAAACAATGAGTTTGGATTTGACTACTTAAGAGATAATATGGCTTATGAACTTGAAGAAAAAGTTCAAAGAGAACATTATTTTGTAATTGTTGATGAAGTAGATTCTATTTTAATAGATGAAGCAAGAACTCCACTTATTATTTCAGGACCAACAAATCATAAAAGTGAAAATTATGAATTGTCAAATACAATTGCACTTAAGCTTGAAAAAGGTGAGAGAATAGAGCCCAAGAAAGCTGATGAAGAAGTTGTAATGGTTGGTGATTTTTATGTTGATGAAAAAAATAAAGCGGTTTTACTTACAGATGAAGGTGTACTAAATGCTGAGAAATTATTTGAAGTTGACAACTTATATTCTTTAGAGAACGCTGGACTTTCTCATCATCTAGACCAAGCTTTAAAAGCAAATTTTATATTTGAAAAAGATGTAGATTATGTAGTTCAAAACAATGAAGTAATTATTGTTGATGAATTTACAGGTAGACTAAGTGAAGGTCGAAGATTTTCAGATGGTTTACACCAAGCATTAGAAGCAAAAGAGGGTGTTAAGATTCAAGATGAGTCACAAACTCTAGCAGATATTACATTCCAAAATTACTTTAGAATGTATGATAAACTTGCAGGTATGACAGGAACAGCTCAAACAGAAGCAACAGAGTTTGCTGAGATTTATAATCTTGATGTTGTTTCTATTCCTACAAATGTAGATGTTCAAAGAGATGACAGAAATGACTTGATTTTCAAAAGTGAAAGAGAAAAATTTGATGCTGTTTGTCTTAAAATTCAAGAGTATTCAAAAACTGGTCAGCCAGTTCTTGTAGGAACAGCTTCTATTGAAAAAAGTGAATATTTACATAAACTTTTAAAAGAAAAGAAAGTACCACATACAGTTCTAAATGCAAAACAGCATGAAAAAGAAGGTAAGATAGTTGAAGATGCTGGACTTAAAGGTGCAGTTACTATTGCTACAAATATGGCTGGTAGGGGTGTTGATATTAAGCTACCTGCTGAATGTATAGAACTTGGTGGATTAGCAATTATTGGAACTGAAAGACATGAGAGTAGAAGAATTGATAATCAGCTAAGAGGAAGATCTGGTAGACAAGGTGATGTTGGTGTTTCTCAATTTTACTTATCTTTAGAAGATAATCTTTTAAGAATTTTCGGTAGTGATAAGATTGCTGGCATTATGGAGAGACTTGGAATAGAAGAGGGTGAACATATAGAATCAGGTATGGTAACTCGTGCAGTTGAAAATGCTCAGAAAAAAGTAGAAGCAATGCACTTTGAAAGTAGAAAGCACCTTTTAGAATATGATGATGTTGCAAATGCACAAAGAAAAGTAATCTATCAGTTCAGACATGATTTACTAAATAAAGAGTTTGAAATAGCAGATAAAATAGCTGAAAATATTGTAGAGTTTACAAAAAATACAATTATAAATGCGCAAGACATTAGTGCGACAGCAATGGTCGAAGATTTTGAATTTGATAATGTTGTTTTAAAAATAAAAGAAGAATTAAATCTTGATATTACAAAAGAAGATATTTTAAGTGAAGATATGGAGGAAGTTGAAGCAAAACTTCTTAAGTTATTAAATGAACAATATGAAGCAAAAATGGGTGTTGCTGTTCCTGAACAAAAAGCTGAAATTGAGAGAATACTATATTTACAAATTTTAGATAATGCTTGGAGAGAACACTTATACTCAATGGATACATTAAAAACTGGTATTGGGCTTAGAGGTTATAACCAAAAAGATCCTTTAGTAGAGTATAAAAAAGAATCGTACAATATGTTTATTGAACTTATTGCATCAATTAAAAATGAAATAGTAAGAGTTTTATTTACAGTTCAACTAAGAGATGAAGAAGCTGAAAAAAAAGAAATAGAAGCACTAAAAGCAAAAATGGAAGAGTCAAATAAAGGTACTACTAAAAATACAGATGTAACAACTCTAAAAATAGAAAAGAAAATTGCAAGAAATGAGCCATGTCCTTGTGGATCTGGTAAAAAATATAAACAATGTTGTGGTAAAAGTGGACCTAAAAAAGGTCTTTTAGCTCAAAATAAGGAAGGAGTAAATTAAATGTCTAAGAGTTTATACGAAACATTACAAGTAAGTGAAAATGCAAGTGCAGCTGAGATAAAAAAATCATACAGAAGTCTTGCAAAAAAATATCATCCAGATATGAACAAAGACCATGAAGCAGAAGATAAGTTCAAAGAAATAAATGCAGCATATGAAGTTTTGAGTGATGAGAGAAAAAAAGCAAAATATGATATGCATGGTGATGCTATGTTTGGTGGACAAAACTTCCATGACTTTGCAAATGGTCAAGGTGGTGGTGCTGATATAAATGACATCTTAAACCAAATGTTTGGCAGACAAGGTGGCGGTGGCTTTGGTGGTCAAGGTGGATTTAGAGGTCAAGGATTTGGTGGTGGTCAAAGACAAGCACCTGATCTTGATGTAAGTGCAAACTTAACTATTGATTTTAAAACATCTATTATGGGTGGTGTAAAAAATATAACAGTATCTGGAAGTACATTTGATATAAAAATACCTCAAGGTATAAAATCAGGTCAAAAGATTAGAGCAAAAGGGAAAGGAAATCAAGCGCAAGGTTTCCCTGCTGGAGATTTAATCTTAACTTTAAGAGTTGAAGAAGATTATAATGAACTATATACAAGAGATGAAGATGATTTGATTTTAAAATTTGATGTTCCTTTGTATAGTGCTTTGTTTGGTGGAAAAGTTGAGATTGAAACTTACCATAAAACTATAAATTTAAAAGTACCACAAAACACAAAACAAAATCAAAAATTTAGAGTAAAAGAACTTGGTGCTTTAAATAGAAAAACTAAAGAAGTAGGTAACTTATATCTTTTAGCAAATATTGTTCTACCTAAAGTAGAAGATATACCTGAAGACTTACTAGAAGTACTAAAAGAGAAACTACCTCAAAACTAATACTTTATGGCTTCATACAAACAAATAACTAAACAATACTCACAACAACTAAGAGAGGTAACACATATACCTCAAAAAGAAGTAGAAATACTTCTTTTAAATATTCTCCAACAAAATATTATATGGTTACATTTAAACTTTATGGATGAATGTGAAGTAAAAGTTGAAAATGAATTAAAACAATTAGTTAAAAAAAGAGCTACAAACTATCCTTTGGAATATATTATAAAAAAAGCTAGTTTTTATGGTGAGTCATTTATAGTTAGTGAAGGTGTACTTATACCTAGACCTGAAACTGAAATACTTGTAGAAAAAGCAGAAGCAATTTTAAAAACTATCCAAAATCCAAAAGTTGTTGAAGTGGGTGTTGGTAGTGGTATAGTTTCTGTTATGCTTGCACTTCTAATTCCAGATATTGAAATAATAGCTGTTGATATAAATGATAAAGCTTTAGAATTAGCATCTAAAAATGCTAAAAAGTTCCAAGTAGAAGATAAAATCACATTTATAAATAGTGATATATTTACTTCAATAGATGTAAAGAATTTTGATATGTGTATTTCAAACCCACCATATATTCAAAGTAACTCTAAACTACCAGACAATGTAAATTTTGAACCATCAAATGCCCTATATGGTGGAGATATTGGAGATGAGTTATTAAAAAACATTGCAAACCAAACGGTAAATAACAATATAAAATATTTACTATGTGAAATGGGATATGACCAAAAAGCTTCAATGCAAAGACATCTAGCGCAATTTGATACGAAATCAATAGAATTTTATAAAGACTATGATAAGTTTGATAGAGGATTTATATGTGAGTTTAAAGAGAATAAAAATGTCAACTAATACACTTCTAGAGATAAAAGACTTACATAAAACATTTGGCACTAAAAAAATACTAAAAGGCGTAAATCTAAAAATTGTAGAAGGAAAATGTACAGCTATATTTGGACTTAGCGGTGGAGGTAAATCTACTATTATTAAGCATGTAGTAGGACTTTTAAAACCAACATCAGGTGAGATACTTTATAGAAATAAAAATATATCTTCTTTAAATGAAAAAGATTTAAGAGAAGTAAGAAAGAATATTGGCTTCTTATTTCAAAGTGGAGCTTTGTTTGATAGTATGGATGTATTTGAAAATGTTGCCTTTCCTCTTAGAGAGCATACGAAACTTTCAAATGATGAAATAAAAAAAGAAGTTATGGATAAGCTTACAATAGTAGGTCTTGATGCTTCAACTGTATACAAATTAAATACAGATGAGCTAAGTGGTGGCATGAGAAAAAGAGTAGGTTTGGCTAGAACAATTATATTAAACCCTGAAATTTTACTTTATGATGAACCAACATCAGGGCTTGATCCTATTACAAGTGATGTTATATCTAGAATGATAATCTCTTTGCAAAAAGAGTTAGAAACAACATCTATACTTATTAGCCACGATATAAATGAGACATTTAAAACTGCAGATTATTTTGCTATGCTTTATGATGGAAAAATTGTAGAGTATGGAGATGAAGAGTATTTTAAAAATTCTAAAGTTCAAATAGTACAAAAGTTTTTAAATAGCGATAGTTCGGAACTATAAATGCAGTTGTACCAACCACAAGATGGCTATTGTTTCAATAGTGATACACACTTTTTATTTAATTTTATCACTAAGGGTTTAAGTAAATTTAAAAATATACAAGGTGAACTTTTAGATATAGGAAGTGGTAGTGGTGTTCTTGGTCTTTTACTTGCTAGAGAATATTCAAAAATAAATCTAAACTCTTGTGAGATACAAAATGACTTCGCTTTTTTAAGTACTAAAAATGCACAAGTAAATAATATAGATTTAAAACTACATCATAACTCATTTTTAGAAAATAACTTTAATTATGAGTTTGATATGATTGTTTCAAATCCACCTTTTTACCCATCAACAGTAGTACAAAGTACAAATGAAAATATAAAAATTGCAAGATATAACGATAACTTACCTTTAGAAAAATTTATACAAAAAACATCTAAGCTTTTAAAGCCAAGCGGCAAATTCTTTTTTTGTTATGATGTTAAGCTTTTAAATGATATTATTATTTTTCTAAAACAAAACAACTTAAATGTAGAAGCGATACAGTTTTTACACCCAAAGAAAGATAAAAAAGCAAGTTTAGTGATGGTGTATGCAAGGAAGAATTCAAAAAGTCTTATGGATATATTACCACCACTAATAATGTTTGAAGATACGGAACTAAGCAATGAGGTTCAAGAGATATATAAAAAATGCAATACTCATAGCATAAAAGTACAATTACAAGGAGATGAACTTGCTAGAACATAAAGATTTTCCTTATAAGTTTGATGAAAATGCTTGCGCTTCATGTGAAGGTAACTGTTGTATTGGAGAGAGTGGTTATATTTGGATAACTGTTGATGAGATTGAAAAGTTATCTCAACATTTAAATCTAAGTGTTGATAAGCTTTTTGAGAGTTATTTAATCAAGTACGGATATAGATTTTCTATAAAAGAAAAACAACTTTCACAAAATAACTATGCTTGTATCTTTTTTGATATAGATATTAAAAGATGTACAATATACGAGGCACGTCCTTCTCAATGTAAGACATTTCCTTTTTGGGATTATTTTAAGACAAATATACAAGAGGTTAAAGACGAATGTCCAGCTATAAGAGACTAAAAAAATATATAATCATATTGATTCTTAGTATAAATATTTATGCTAATACTCAAACTATAGATGAAACTTTTCAAGAGAGTTTATATGTATTGATGGCTTTAGATTCTGAACTAAACAAAGCATATACGGGAAGTGCAGTTCTTTATAAACAAGTTTTTGAGAAAACAGGTAAATATGAGTATTTGAAAAAAAGTATAGCCTTATATCGAGTAAATGGTCACTATGAAGATATTAGAAATCTTGTAAAAAAGAATATTGATAAATATAAAGACCATAGTGAATACTTAAATAGAGAATATATAATAGCTTCAATTGAACTAAAAGAATATGAAAATGCTTTACTTGCTGCAAAGAAATTACTTAAAGATAATAATACTGCTAGAAACTATGCTTTTGTAGGAGATATATACTATAGGCTAAAATCATACAATCACGCTATTACATACTATGAAAGCTCATACGCATCGAAACAAACTATATCTACACTTTTACCTTTAGTCGATATTTTATATTCATATTTAGATAAAAAGAAAAAAGCAGTATCTTATATTGAGACATACTATAGAGAACATGGTTGTAGTCCAAAGGTATGTATGAAACTACTTTCTTATTATCAACATGATCAAAACTTAGACGGTATGATAAGTATATTAAAAAAGTTTTACCATACATACAAAATAACATATACAAAAGAACAAATATCAAGAGTGATTACTCTTTTAACTTCATATTTAGAAAAAAGAGATATAAAAGAAGCTATTAACTTCTTGGAAAAAAATAAGATAAATGAATCACGACTTTTAGTTTTATATGGATATGTTGGATATAAATCAAAAGCATTAACACTTGTAAGAAAACTATATAGAAAAACAAAAAATAAATCTCTTTTAGGACAAATAGCAATATTTGAATTTGAATTAGCAAAAGATAAGAAAAAAGTAATGAAGCATGTTATTGCAAATTTTGAATTAGCATTAAATACAAAGTACAATTCTACATATGCAAACTACTATGGATACTTACTTATTGACTATGATTTAGATATAAAAAAAGGTTTGTCTTTAGTAAAAAAAGCTTTAAAAGAGTATCCAAATAACTTAGCATATAAAGATTCTGTTGCTTGGGGTTATTTTAAAAATAATAATTGTAAAATGGCATATAAATATATGAAAGATGTTGTAAAAAATGTTGGACTAAATGATGAAGATGTAAAACTTCATTGGCTTGAAATTAAAAACTGTAAGGAAAAATAAGAATGATTTTAGATGAAATAATCGAAAAAACAAAATATGATTTAGAAAAAAGAAAAGTAGACTTTTCAGTAGATTGGTTAGGTCGAAGCTTAGCATACAACCCATATCAACCAAGACCTGTAAGAGAAGTATTAACAGCAACCAAAGAAGATCCTATTAGAATCATAGCAGAAGTTAAAAAAGCAAGTCCAAGTAAAGGTATCATAAAAGAAGATTTTGACCCATTAGCAATAGCTCAAGCATATAGTAAGAGTGGAGCATCTGCAATTTCTGTATTAACTGAGCCACATTATTTTAAAGGTGATATTGAATATCTTACAGGCATAAGAAGATACGTAGATACTCCACTTTTAAGAAAAGATTTTATTGTTGATGAATATCAGCTTTTAGAAGCTTTAGTATATGGAGCTGATTTTGTTCTTTTAATAGCAAAAGCACTTGCAACTAAAGAGTTACAATATTTATACGATAGAGCTTTACAGCTTGGTCTTGATGTATTAGTTGAAATACATGATAAAGAAGACTTAACAAAAGCTATGAGATGTGGAGCACACATAATAGGTATAA
>DQSS01000139.1 GCA_015663165.1 Arcobacter sp.
ATAAATAATATTTTACTATATTTAGTAAATCTAAAAGTAATAGGAGAAAATATGAGATATTTGATGGTTCTTTTAGTCCCTTTGATACTGTTCTCAACAGAGGAAAGGGTACTGCTAAGTGGTTTTACGATACATGAACATTCCTATGACCGTTTTGGTAAAAAGTATAATGCTTTTAACTATGGTGTAGGGTATGAGTATAATTATTTTGAATCTTACAATGAATTGTATTTTGCAACAAATGTTTTGCTTTTAAATGATTCTTTTGAAAACCCTCAATTAAGTATAGGTATGGGACATTATTATCGTTTTAATACGGGTGTTTTTGATACAGCAGTAGGACTTACAGGTTTTTTTGGTCTTAAAAAGATATATTCAGGTGAAGATAAAAATAGAGATGAAGGAAAGTATGGTTTTACCGGAGGGTTTGGTCCTGCAGTTAATCTTTATTATGATGACTTCAGTGTGAATTTTGTATATGTGCCAGGATTTAAATATAAAAAACTAGATACCACGGGGTTTTTGTATCTTTATTTCGGATATAAGTTCTAAATTAATATTATTTCATATTAATATGTTTATGGGTCTTTGTAATTGTTAATCTCTCATTTCTTTCATTCCAAGATTGCCCTATGAGTTTACGCATGAGCCCATCAATGGTACGGGTTATCAAAAGGTTATTGAGTAATTTCAGTACTGCTTTTGGTCTTCTAGGAAAAGCACGTAATGCCATAGAAAAACTAATATCATCATACATAATGTAATGCCAGTACCCTGAAGGGATATAAATAACATCACCATGGTTTAACTCAACTATTTCTCCTTGTAGCTCTTTTAGGGCAGGAAATGTTTTATAGTCAGGGTTTTCATAATCTATTGTGTTTAAGCTACTAAAAGAAAAAGGTACTCGATAGATATATTTTGTTTGTTCTGGAGAGAACAACATTATTCTCTTTTTCCCACCAAAGTGACAGAGTAGTATATCTGCCATGTCAATATCAAAATGCATCTGTACTCTAGCATCTTTTCCTCCTAAAAATAAAACAGGAAGTTTTTTAAATAAATTTAGTCCAATATCTGGGTAGTTGAAATCTTTCGTTAGTTGTGGTACTTCAGCTAAAATATTATAAAAAAACATACGAAGGTTTTTTTCACCTTTTTGTAATAAGTGTATATAAGATTTTAGTGACATATGTGCGGCAGGGGCATGTTGATGTTTTCTATCTGTGGAGGGCTGACTATCATATAAAGGTACAATATTATCTCCAGCTACAGTTTTAATATATTCAATATTCCATTTTTTTAAGGCAGGCCAGTCTTTTGTGAGTTTTGTAATAACTACAGGCTTATTTTTGTTTTTATATTTTTTAATAAAATCTTTTTTATTAATATTCTCTATTATTTCCACTGGCTGTAGTTTAAGCATGGTAAAACTTTCTCTTTATTGAATTTAGTGTACCTTGTACATACTTTTTATGTATATGTAATTATTCTAACAAGCATATGCTGAAGCAAGCCTTACTATTTTGCTTTATTTATATATCAAAATGTAAGTGATAATATGGTAAAATTAATACATAAATATACATTAAATAGGATAGTTTTTATGGTAACAAGTGAAGCGTTTAAAAAGGTATTAATTAAATATTTAAACCTTGAAGATATAACACCCAATGATATTGAAGATAATGATGCATTGTTTGGTGAAGATGGTTTAGGTTTAGATTCAGTTGATTCTATAGAGCTAGTTTTAGCTATTGAAAAAGAGTATGGGGTTAAAATCACAGATTCAAAAAACTATCAAACTATTTTTGCAACTATAGAAAGTCTTTTAAATTACATTAATGAAAACAAAAAATAGGGTATATATCACCTCTACTTCTTCTGTCTCTTGTGCCGGTGGAAATAGTCAAATAATGTTTCAAAATATCCTTAGTGGTACGACAGGCATAAAGCAAGATACAGATTATTTTTTTGATGCTACTCCAGCCATTGGAAAACTAGATTCTGAAAAGACTTTTTATGATTTACTGATGTTGGAATGTCAAAAAGTTTTAGATCATAGCCAATTAGAAAACTTCAAAGAAACATTACTTGTAATAGGCTCTTCTGTAGGTGGGATGAAGACTACTGAAGACATCTACATAGATACAAAAGAGTATAGCAATATAAATCCTGATAAACATCATATACAAGTGATTGGAAATTGTTTAAATAAAGCTTTTGATTTTTATGATGATATCTCTTTTTCTACGGCATGTACCTCAAGTGCAAATGCCATAGGATATGCATATGAAGTACTCTCCAAAGGCTTATATAAAAATGTGTTAGTTGTTGGAGCAGATAGTCTTTCTAGGACAACAGTAGGTGGTTTTTTATCTTTGGGTGTACTATCATCTAAGCCTTGCCGCCCATTTGATGATAATAGGGATGGTATGAATGTAAGTGAAGCTATAGCATGTTTATTAATAGAGACTGAGGCTAAAGAGGGGAGTATTGAAGTGTGTGGAGTGGGGTATAGTTCAGATGCATATCATATGACACATCCAAAACCTAAAGGTGAGGGTGCTTTTAACGCAATGAAAAAAGCACTAAAAATGGCAAATTTAAGAGAAAAAGATATAAGCTATATCAATGCGCATGGCACAGGTACCGAGGCAAATGATAATGCTGAAGCTGAGGCTATTGTTTCCTTGTTTCCTCATAAACCTTTTGTAAGTTCTACAAAATCTATAACAGG
>DQSS01000271.1 GCA_015663165.1 Arcobacter sp.
GGCTAAAGCCATCGGTTCCTAGTTTTGCAAGAAGTCTATTTAACCTCCAAAAACTCAACCCCATTTTTAGACCCAATCAACAAATAGCTCCTAAGTTTGGGAATGGCTTTTACTTTTTCAAGTTCCAAATAGCCTTTAACTTGTGCTATGCCTTGCTCTTTTATAAGTTCATTGTTGTCTTTGTCTTTTTTCCATTTTAGTTCAAACAGATAGTTATTCGGAACCCTTTTGTCTCTAGCAATGAGCATAATATCAGGAATTTTTCTGTTTTTCTCAGCTTGAGAATCTATAAAGTAGAACTCGGCAAAAGAGAACAGTGAGAGGGCTATTACTTGGAAATGTTTTTCATTAAATCCTTGATGGTCACGGTTAGACAGGGTTTTAATTACTGTATTTAGTTGTTCTTTAAATGGCTCTATTTTCCCCATGGCTAAATCTAGCAAAAGTCTACCCATGTCATTGGATATTTTTAGAGAATTTCGTCTCTCTAGCTCTATGGCAAAGTAGTTAAAGTAGAGTATTTTTATGACATAGTTTGGTATTTCAAACTTATACATCCCTCCAAAGATTTCCTCTTTTATGGTGATGAATCCCATAGAGTAGATGAGTGTGATGAAGTCGTCGCTGCTAAACTCTCTGCCTAGGTCATATCGGTCTTTTATGACCCCTATGACTTCTCCTGTCTCTATGAGTTCTTTTAGTATTTCGTAGTTTCTTTGGGTGTCTCCGATGTTAAAGAGTTTCATGATGGCTTTGTAATCACTTGCCACGTTACTGTCTAGCATTTTTGTGGGCATTTTACATTTATCAAAGTTGTATTCTGTAATGAAGTAGTTCAGCAGAGTTGAGTTATAAATCCTATCTTCTGCTTCAGAAGAAAATAGATAACCGTTGTACCAAGTTTTTATCTTTTCCAGTAGTTTATTTTTGTTTATCTCTTCACAGCGTTTAAATATGGATTCTTCTAAACTATACTCCACCTCTTTTTGTGTAAATCCTGCCAAACTATTAAACTCTTTTTTGTAGGTAATATGTTTAACAATATTGAAGCCAGAACTCAAACTGTCAAGCGTGATGGGTGTAACCCCTGTAATAAACATTTTTTGCACAACCCCTGTTTGTGTTGCTCCTTTTAGAGCTTCGTAAAAGCTTCGGACAAACCCACCTTTACTAACGATTTTTAAAAAGTCATCCATGTTATGAGCGAGTATGGCATTGGCAAACTGGTCGTATTCATCTATAAGTAGATAGATTTTATCGTCATTGGCTACACCAAAAAAATACTTTATTAACCCTGTTGGTGACTCAATCTCTTTTAGTTCATCAATATATTTTTCATATCCATAGCTCATAAAATATCTACGAATCGAGAGTTTTAAACTGTCTTTAAATCCTTCATAAATAATCTCCATACCTGAGTCTATGTTGATGCCTGAAAACTCTAAAAAGAGAATTTTGTATGAGTTTTTTAGAGCTGTTGGTTTTTTCCCAATATAGGTATCATGAAACATAGCGTCAAACTCATGTTTGCTATTTTCGTCGTAGTAGTATTGAAGTGTCGATAAAAAAAGTGATTTTCCAAATCTTCTTGGGCGTAAGTATATTACAAAATCATCACTTGAATTTTCTAAAGATTCTATATATTTGGTTTTATCTATATATAGATAATCGTTATTTATCTTTATTTTTCTAAAGTTACTGTTTCCATAAATTATCTTTTTCATTCATCACTCTTTTAGGTTCTTTTTCTGATTATACTGTTTTGCTCTTAATTTTGTAAATTTTGCTTACTTCACTCCTCCTCTCCTATCTCAAATAAGCAAAAAAGTTAAAACTGTTAGCTTATGCTAGAGAAAGTAAAAAAATGATGAGGTTAGTTTAAGTGACATAGAGGCTTCAAATCTACGTTTAGAACGTTTAAAAGAAAAACTTTAATTTGTTAAGTCACGACCTAAATAAATTTAATAAAAGTTAGGTTCTAACCTAAATATGATATAGTTTTGAAATATCATTTTTAGGAGAGGTCAATGATAGAACAATTACACGAAAACTTTTTACAGTATTTAGAAAACCAAAATAGTACCTATAGACGTTATGTATGGAAGAAGATTAATCATAACGATAAACTCATTGGTATTATTGGGGCTAGGGGTGTTGGGAAAACAACTTATATTTTACAATATCTTGAAAGTTTAGAGATTCCTTTGCATAAAAAGCTCTATATCTCAGCAGATAGTTTTGATGTTTTAAACAGTTCTCTGTTGGAGATTGCTAAAAGTTTTTCTGCTTTAGGTGGAGAAGTTTTAGCCATTGATGAGATACATAAATATAGAAACTTTGAGAGAGAATTAAAACAGATTTATGATATGTTAGGCTTAAAGGTGATTTTTTCAGGTTCATCTGCCATTGAGCTTGAACATGCAAAAGCTGATTTAAGTAGAAGAGCCGTAATGTACACGATGAATGGCATGTCTTATCGGGAGTTTTTAGAGATTAAATTAGATATTGAGCTAGAAGATTATAAATTAGAAGACATATTGACCAATCATTTGGATATTGCTCATAGTATTAGAAAAAAATTAAAATCTTTAGAACACTGGAAAGAGTACTTAGAGTTTGGCTTTTATCCATTTTACTTTGAAGAGAAAGCAACTTATAGCATAAAACTTAAAGAGACAATCAACACCGTTGTTGAGACAGATATCCCTTCTATTTTTACGATTAAATATGAAAACATTGTAAACTTAAAGAAATTAACACAGCTTATTTGTCAATCTGAACCATTTAAGTTAAACATAAAAGAACTCTCTGCAAAGATTGGTACAGATAGGGACACACTTTATCTCTATATGAATTATTTACATAGAGGAAAAATTTTCAATATATTACGTTCTAAGACCAAGGGCGATAATATCTTTTTAAAGCCTGATAAAATATATTTAAATAATCCAAACTTAAACTATGCGTATTGTAAAGAATCAAAAATTGGAACAGTTAGAGAAACATTTTTTGCCAATCAACTTCAGAACCTGCATGAAGTCTCCATTCCAACGAAGGGAGACTTCTTAGTAGATGATAAATATCTTTTTGAAGTGGGTGGTAAAAATAAAAGCTTCAATCAAATTAAAGACATAGCAAATTCTTATGTAGTAGCAGATGATATTGAAATAGGGTTTGGAGCTAAAATTCCACTTTGGTTATTTGGGTTTTTATATTAGGCTTGTGTGTCAAACAGTTCGTAAGAATTTATTTAGTTTAAACCTCAAAAAAGAAGAACTTTTAGAATATATGAATCAACATAAAAATTAATACCTCCAAGATAGAAATTAACCTTAACCTTAAACATAATAATAATAATTTTTACTTAAAATTAATAATAATTTAACTATTATATATAGTTTAAATAAAACTTATAAGTGCTATAGAACAGTTATTTGTGATATATAAATTCACTTTTAATCATGTTTATTATTATTTAAATAAGTAGAACTATATTAAAATTTATTCAAATTTTACATTTAATACTAATTTATATAAACTAATATAATTAATAATATAGACTTATAAAAAATTAAGTTTAATTTCGTTTACTCTTCGATAATATATTAGCGTAGAAATAAATTATTGAAAAAGCTAAACCCATCGTGAGGTGGGGACAGAAAGCTAC